>CAZJJR010000118.1:0-17111 GCA_964546365.1 uncultured bacterium
GCGATGGCGGCGAATTTGCCAGACATTGATATTGCTCCATTTATCGAACACGCGCTGCTTAATCCCACAGCTACCCCAGAACAGGTAGTGCAGTGGTGCGAAGAAGCAGATAGGTATCATTTTGCAACAGTATGCGTATATCCTTCTTGCGTCAGAAGAGCAGCGGAGCTTCTGCACGGTAAGACAACCCAAGTTTGTACTGTAATTGGTTTTCCGGCTGGGGCAACTACTTCGGCAGTCAAACTTTACGAAGCGCAAGAAGCAGTAGAAAATGGTGCAAAAGAGCTAGATGTAGTAATTAACTTAGGATGGCTGAAAGCTGGTAAAACCAGCGAGTTGCACCGAGAAATGGCCGAAATATGTGAAGAAACCGGGCAACTAGTCAAGGCTATTCTAGAGACTGCACTCCTGACAGATGAAGAGAAGCGGTTGGCAGCTGAAGTATTAATGGATGCAGGGGTGCAGTTTTTGAAGACTAGCACCGGCTGGTATGGGGGTGCGACAGTGGCCGATGTGAAATTGCTTAAAGACGTAACCAAAGGGAATGTAGGCATTAAGGCTTCTGGTGGTATCCGTACTTTGGAACAAGCAACGGAGTTAATTTTGGCAGGGGCTACTCGCTTAGGGACATCTCGTGGCCCAGATTTAATCAGGCAACGAGATAAGGTGGAAATAAGGATGAAGGATGAAGGATGAAGTCAGAATTCTCCAATTCAGTAATCAGAGAATTAAATTTCTCCTACCTACTTACCCAATTACTCACTCGCCCTAAGTCCATCCAATCTAAAATCGAAAATCTAAAATCCAAAATCTAAAATCGAATGAGCCGTACTTACAAAGCAACTGGTATTAATCTCAAAAGTATGCCATTAGGAGAGTCAGACCGCCTGTTAACGGTTTTGACGCGGGAGTTCGGCTTAATTCGGGTAGTCGCGCCCGGTTCTCGCAAACACCATTCTAGGTTGGGGGGTAGGAGCGAGATGTTTGTGGTGAACGAGTTAATGATCGCGAAAGGGCGATCGCTCGATAAAATTACCCAAGCGGAAACGATAAATTGTTATCCCCGTCTCAGTCAGGATTTAGCAAAGTTAGCTGCCGGACAATACTTAGGGGAAATGGTACTTTGCCACGCTTTGAGCGAGCAACCCCAAGAAGAACTTTTTTCTTTGTTAAACGGGCATTTAGAAAGATTAGAACGATTACCTAACCAAGTATCGCAGTCTTCCTTTATTGTGTTAGCGCATCTGGCTCATGCTGTTTTTCACATCCTAGCTTTAGCAGGAGTTGCCCCTCAAGTCCATCATTGTTGCCTGCGCGAGGAACCCCTAGCACCTGACTTAACAACACCTGAGTGGCGGGTAGGTTTTAGCTTAGGAGTGGGAGGGACTATTAGTTTAACAGCATTTGAGCGTTGGCAAGCACAGAAACATTTATCGAGTCCAGAACGAGTCAACGTGTCCGGTTCGCTGTACACTTCACAAGAAGTGCTAATTGGTGTCGCCAACAAAAATGGTCATAGTTCCAGAAGCATTACGCCTAAAACGGCAAACGATCGAAGTAGGGCTAACCCGGCGGTGGAAACGGTGGTTCATCAACCAAAAATCGCTATTTATACCCAGCTTTCAGCTACCGAATTATCTTTATTTCAAAACCTTTCTCAACCTGAACTACCGGAAATACAAAACAGTACTTTTCCCCGGTTTTTCTTAGACCCCAGTTGGTTATCTGTGGAAAGAATTTTGCTTCGCTATACTCAATATCAGTTCGGGCGTCAGATTTGTTCCGCAGCTTTAATCGATACGTATTTTGCTTCCCTGCCGACTTCTTCCTGAGTCATCATGCAATGGTCTGATTCTGAAAATGAAATTTCTATTATATCCCTAAGCGATCGCATCTTCGCAGAGGCAATAGCTCCAGCAATGCCGAAATTGGAGAACGATAGTGAATGCGAAACAATTGATGATAAATTTTTAAGCGCTCCTAATCATTCATTACCTGATGATGAGGCTAATCTAAACAATCTAAATTCAACCCCAAAAAGATTAGAAAACGGGCAATTAGCAAAAGAAAGTAAAACAAATATATTTTCCGACCGTTCTAATGGTAATTGCCAGTCAGGAGTCATCAAAAATCAAGATAATTTTAGTGAGAAAACATTTTTATCAATGCCAACTGCTACTAATGAAAAAGTTTCTTACACTCTAGATAAAGAAACTACGAAAATCCCCAAAGAAAACATATCCAGCTTATCGAGAAATGAAGAAATAAATCAGGTCTTAGAAGGAAATGGTGTAATTTCTCCAACCAATCAGGATAAGCATCATCCTCCAGAAGAAACGAATCAAATAATTTCTCAAGAAACAATAGGAGAACTGGGCTTCGTACCCGTGCTGAAGAACCGTAATTTCTTGGCACTGTGGAGCGGTCAAGTTTTTTCCCAACTGGCAGATAAAGTTTATCTGGTATTGATGATTGCCTTAATTGATTCCCAATTTCAAACCGGAAATCAAGGCATCAGTACTTGGGTTTCGGCGATTATGATGGCTTTTACCATCCCAGCGGTATTGTTTGGTTCCCTCGCTGGGGTATTTGTGGATCGTTGGCCCAAAAAAACGGTGCTGGTAATCACTAATTTATTACGTGGTGGTTTAGTAATCGCCTTACCAACTTTATTGTGGTTGTCCAAAGGCAGTTTTATTTTAGGTGGACTGCCTTTGGGATTTTGTTTGATGTTGGTAGTTACTTTTCTGGTTTCTACCCTCACTCAATTTTTTGCGCCAGCGGAACAAGCAGCCATTCCTTTGGTGGTAAAAGGTCGCCATTTGCTATCGGCTAACTCTTTGTATACCACCACTATGATGGGGTCGGTAATCATTGGTTTTGCCGTAGGTGAACCATTGTTAGCATTAGCAAATCAGCTAATGGCTTATTTGGGGGGTGGCATTAGTATCGGTAGAGAATTGCTGGTGGGAGGGTCTTACGCGATCGCAGGCGTGATTCTGCTACTGTTAAAAACTGGAGAGAAAGTCGGTAGCGAGGAACGCGAACCACCCCATGTACTAGCCGATTTGCGAGATGGTTTTCTCTATCTCAAGCAACAACGCCGAGTTCGCACCGCTTTAATTCAACTAATCATCTTATTTTCCATATTTGCCGCCCTATCGGTGCTAGCAGTTAGCGTAGCCGAAGGAATTCCCGAAATGAAAGCCTCCCAATTTGGCTTTTTGATGGCGGCTGGCGGCTTTGGTTTAGGCATTGGGGCAGCAGTTTTGGGTCATTACGGCCAGCGATTTTGTCATGTGTGGCTGAGTTTATGCGGGTCGGCAGGAGTAGCAGTCTCCCTCATCGGGTTATCTTTATTTACCGATAATTTATGGATGGTGCTACTGTTGGTCACTCTAATGGGAGGATGCGGTGCTTTGGTAGCGGTGCCGATGCAAACCACCATCCAAAAAGACACTCCGCCGGAAATGCGGGGTAAAGTGTTTGGCTTACAAAACAACGCTATTAACATTGCACTGAGTTTGCCATTAGCTTTAGCGGGAGTAGCAGAAACGTTTTTCGGTTTAAAGGCGGTTTTTTTGGGATTAGCTGGTGCTGCGATCGCAGGAGGTCTCCTAACCTGGTATATTTGCCGTACTAGCTCCCACACTTTGTCAAACACTGACCAACCCAATTGCTAGTAAAGTCATCGGTATCTGCGATCGGTCATCTGCAATTAACAAATGACCAATGGCTAATAACTAATGACAATACGAGCAATTAGCCTTTAGCCCTTCGCTCTGAGCAACGTCAATGCACATCGCTTGGCTTGGAAAAAAATCGCCCTTTTGTGGCAATGTCACCTACAGTCGGGAAGTCACCAACGCTTTACTAACTAACCATCGGGTTAGCTTCCTGCACTTTGCACAAGAAGAATCGGTCGGGGATATCTGGCCCGGGTGTCCGGAAGTACCCCTGCCATTTTTATACAAATCCCAGGTTTATACGATTCCCACATTTAAATCAAGTAAAGTCTTAATGGAGTCCCTTCGCGGACTCAAACCAGACTTAATACACGCTTCCCTCACCCTATCACCCCTTGATTTCTTACTGCCGGAAATTTGTGAGGAACTCAGTTTGCCTCTAGTGGCAACTTTCCACACTCCTTATGCTCGCAAAGGGGCAAAATTCAAATCAGGTACTCAATTTCTGGCTTATCAACTCTACGCTCCTTTTTTAGCCAACTACGACCAAGTAATTGTCTTTTCGGAAATTCAGCGAGAGTTATTAGTCAAAATGGGCGTATCCGCTCCCCAAGTAGCGGTGATCCCTAATGGGGTAGATGTGGAAAAATATTCCCCCGGGCCTTCTAACTTAAAATCAGAATTCAATGCAGAGCGCATCTTTGTTTACCAGGGTCGCATCGCTCCGGAAAAAAATGTAGAAGCTTTACTCAGAGCGTGGCGACAGGCCAAAATGGGGCCGCAATGCAAGTTACTGATCGTGGGAGATGGCCCATTACGTCTAGCTTTAGAGCCATTTTACGATGAGGAACAAGGTATTATTTGGCTGGGATATGTGGCAGACGAACAGCGACGCATCGAAATCTTGCGGGGCGCAGATGTATTTATCTTGCCCTCTTTAGCAGAAGGTTTATCTCTTTCTTTGTTAGAAGCAATGGCTTGTGGCGTAGCTTGCGTGGCTACAGATGTAGGCGCAGATGGAGAGGTTTTAGAAGATGGAGCAGGTATAGTTGTTAATCCCCAAAGGGTAAAAACAGAGTTACAAACTTTTTTACCTTTACTGCGAGATCATCCAGAATTTACTGCTCGGTTGGGGCAGAAAGCAAGAGCAAGAGTAGTAGAGCGCTATACTCTCAGACGCAATATTGCCCAGTTAGAAAAACTCTACGACCAAGTTTTAGAACAGCGGAAATTTTTATTTAGTCGTCACGCTTGATAGGGAAGAAGGGAAAGGGAAAGGGAAAGGGAAAAAATTGGTTCGGTTAGGGACACGGCATCATTAATATTTGCTATTCTTACCGTTATCTCCAGCAATGCCGTGTCCCTACAATTTCCTTGACAAAGGCCAGGATTTTGGGGCAAAAGCTCTGAAAAACTGGCACTTGTTTTGAGTAAAAAAGGTACAAAACCCTTGCCTAACTTACTTTCTACCTTTATTTAGCAAGCCCTAATTATAAAAGAGGTTTGATTGGGTCTTTTTTTTTCCTTTTCTCTTCCCTTTTAATTATTGATACTACTGGCTCCTGAATTCTGAATTCTGACTCCTGTCACCTTAAATTTTTTTCAATTCGCTAAATTTCAAATGAATTTTTTCTAATTCATCTTCCATATTGTCAATAATTCCTGGGGAAGTAAGACGAAGAATCACGAACCACGCTACACCCACCAGGAGATACATCAGGAATAAGTAAGGGAAAACATTAAATGGATATGGGGGGACGGGATATAAGCTGCCTACTATCGGTATGAGCATAAAAGAAACTGCAATAATTCCGACTAAAATATCGAATATTTTCAAGTTTCCCTGTTTATAAAGATAAACGGGAGCCGCTACTGCTACCAAAACATAAGTCAGCAGAAATCCATAGGTAGCCATCGTTGCCATATATGTCATGATGTCTAATATTTTCAGCCCAAATAATGACATTGATGCGGGAACGATAAACATGAAAATAGATAACATCGTAATGGCTACGTGAGGCGTTTTGTTGTTACTATGCGCTTGACCGATCGCATCGTGAAATATCCCGTGTCTAGCCATTGTAAACAAAATCCTGCCTCCTGCATTGATCGAGGCAATAATGCAACTAAATACGTTAACTAAGATGGCTAGGGTAACGATCGTCCCTAAAAATCCTACTCCGCTCATAGTAGCAATGTCGTTGAGGGGAGCATGACTCTGCTCTAGAGGAGTGGAGGAATTTCTAAAGGCAAGCACTTCAATGTAGCTAGCAGAAACAAACAAAAAGCCGCAAATTATGGGTGTTAAAAATACTGCATAAGGTATATTTTTTAAAGGGTTTTTAGCTTCCTCTCCCAAAGAAGTTGCACTTTCAAAGCCCACGTAACTGAAGAAAGCCAGCACGAGCCCAACGATCATCATGTTTGGCTTGGTATCTTTGAGCGTCAGTTGTCCTATGTCAACAGTAAAGCCATTTTTCAAAAAGAAGATGGCAAACATTAGAAATATTAAACCAAGGGAAATAATTTCCAATATCAACATCAACTTAGTTGATAATTCGATATTTTTATACGCGAAATACCAACCAGTACCTGCACATATAGCAAATAAAAATAAAGGAGAAAATTCAATACCAATCGTACCAAGTAAAACATTGGTAAAATTGCTAAATGCTGTTTGAACTACCATTCCCGTAAATAGATAAGCCAGCAAAAGGCTCCATCCGGAAAGAACGCCTAAGGTAGAACCAAGTCCCATTGCAACGTAGGAATAAAGAGAACCGGGAGAGGCGGAACGACTGGCAAACTGGTTAATGCAAAGTCCGATAAATACCGTACCGATGGAAGCGATGATAAAACTTAACCATGTGGAGTTGCCAGCGCTGGCAAACACTAGAGCTATGTTAATGGCAGGGGTGGCGGTAGGTGCAACGTTGGCAACTGACTGAGCAATAATTTCTGGGAAAGAAAGACATTCTGATTTTAAACCAGAAACACTTTGATTACTTGAATTAGGTATTGGTAGATTATCTGTCATTGGGTAGATTTACAAAATAAAATAAGCAACAGTATACTAACGATTTTTTAAAATTGTCTATGCTGCTTAATTAATCGTTTTGTATTGTCCATCCCAAGCGGGTTTGCTGTTGATAAATGAGTTTTAAAGTATTAATATCTCTGGCTGAGATTGGTGGCGGATGACTAACTTGAGAAAAGTATAAGGCGTCAGTTTGGAGAGGGCTGTGACCCCAAATACCAAGGGCGTGACCGAGTTCGTGGCGAATGCTGGGGAGGATGTAATCTGGCGCTTGGTTATCGCCCAGGTAAATGTTAAATTTTTGTGATAAAAATGTGGCTGAGTTTGATGATTTGCGAAGATAAAATTCATAGCGAGTTTCGGCGGCTCTGACGCGAGGCAACTCTATGCGACCTGTATCAGGGTTGAAATTCGGTCGGAGGGGAGGACGCGATCGCAAAATTTTGATATCAGCTGTATCGGAATTCTGTACTACTTCTAAAGGCAAATAAACGTTCCATTCTCGGACTGCTTGTAGAACTGCTGCTACCCATTTTCGCGATCGCTCGTCATTGCTACTGCCTTCTCCCTCTACTGGTTGAACGTATACTTTAACTGGAAATTCCGACCAAACTAAATAGCCGACTTGTGTCGGCTTCACTTGGTCGAAATAATCGCCGCTATTAGTAGGATCTTGCCATTGAGCTAACGTTGGCGGTAAAGGATGTGGCTGTAGTGGAGGCAGTGCATTTGGCATTGTCCTTGATACGCCTACAGCCAAAACCAACAGGCAGGTACAAATAGCTAAGGCTATTATCTGGCGAAAACCAGATTTGCCGATCGGCTTTTTTTCCCAAACTTGGCGCATCCCGATTAGCTAGGTAACCAACCAGCGCTTAAAACAACCGTCAAGCCCATAAAAACGACCGTGAGCGCCCAAGTAATCCGGTTAAGAGTGGTTTCTGCACTCTTGGCGCTGCTGAATAACTGAGCTTGGCCCCCAATGGCTCCGATGCCGTCTCCTTTCGGACTGTGCAACAACACTAACACGATCAAAGCAAAAGCAGATAATGCCCAAATAATTTCTACGATTTTGACGACAGTCATGGTTAGTTAATGAATTGGTAATTGTTAGTAGGTCGATCGATTTTAGATTGGTTTTGAGATGGGGGAAAGTTTCGTTCATCTCTTATTCTAAAATCTGGCAGAGCGAAACCAAAAATTAAGAAACTCGCACTGGTGTACGATTGGGCTTGACTTGCAATTGAGCAGGCACGATCATGGATTGGCCTGTCATTTCGGCTGGCTGAGGTAGTTTCAAAATCTCCAGGATGGTGGGAGCTACATCTGCTAGACGACCATCGTTTCGCAGATTTACTTCAGCACCGTGTCCGGCAATTTTCAGTCCTTCTCCTTCCACCAGGATAAAGGGAACCGGGTTAGTGGTGTGAGCCGTCCAAGGATTTCCTTGTTCATCCCACATATATTCGGCGTTACCGTGATCGGCGATGATGATAGCAGTGCCGCCTGCTTTGTTGATACTTTCAATCAGGTGTCCCAAGCAGGTGTCAACGGTTTCCAGTGCTTGCACGGTGGCTTCCATTTTACCCGTATGCCCTACCATGTCTGGGTTAGCGTAGTTGATCACTACCAGGGAGTAAATTTGTTTTTCAATTGCTCTAATCGCTACGTCGGTGACTGCTTGAGCAGACATCGCTGGTGCTTTGTCGTAAGTTGCCACCATCGGACTCTGCACTAATTCTCGATCTTCACCGGGAAATGGTTCTTCTAGACCACCGTTAAAGAAGTAGGTGACGTGGGCGTATTTTTCTGTTTCTGCGGTGCGGAATTGCTTGAGACCTCGATCGGCAATTACTTGTCCGAGTAAGTTGCTTAAATTTTGCGGTTCAAAGGCAACTAATACTGGTAATTCCGGGTCGTATTGGGTAAAGGTGGCAAAGGCGAGGGGACTAATTTGTAACCTTTCAAACCCATCAAAATTGGGATTCACGAAGGCACTACAAATTTCTCTGGCTCGATCGGGACGGAAGTTGAAGAAAATTACTCCATCTCCAGATTCTACTGCTCCTGGAGCAATGCGAGTGGGAATAATAAACTCATCTGTGACGCCTTCTACGTAGGAAGCTAGTATCACTTCTAATGCCGATCGCCCATCTCCCGACCCATCTTGGGTCATGATATCGTAGGCTTGTTTCACTCTATCCCAACGGCGATCGCGATCCATTGCGTAGTAGCGACCGCTGATCGTAACGATGCTTCCCAAACCAATTTCGTCGATGTGGTTTTGGATTTGTTTAATTGCTTCCACACCATCTTTGGGATTGGTATCGCGACCGTCGGTGATGGCATGAACGCAAACTTGGGAAACCCCTTGTGCTTTGGCTAAATCTAGCAATCCTAACAGATGGCTTAAATGGGAATGCACTCCTCCTTCGGAACACAATCCCATCAAATGAAGTTTGCTACCTCGACTTTGCACTTCTTGACAAACTTTCACTAATGCTGGGTTACTCAGCAGCGTGCCATCTTCTACGGCATCGGAAATGCGAACTAACTCTTGGGGTACAACCCGTCCGGCTCCAATATTCAGGTGGCCCACTTCCGAGTTGCCCATTTGTCCTTCTGGCAATCCCACTGCTTTTCCAGATGTGCGAAGCAGGGTGTGGGGATAGGCTTTCCACAAACTATTCATCACGGGTGTTTTGGCAACGGCAATGGCGTTACCATCGGTTTCTTCGCGATATCCCCAGCCATCTAGGATGATTAGCACCACTGGAGAGACGGGCGCTTGAGCCATACTCAAATCACTCTTTGTTAAGATATTCATCCGAAATAATATCACTGACTAATGGGCAGAATACTTAGTATTATTTAGGTTTTGCAAGTTTTTCATATCAAAAGCTCTGCTTTGTTTTGGGCTGAAAACGTTGGCTTTTTGAGAAATATCTGGCCTGTTGTCTTTGATCCCTGCTTTTTGAATAGCCTAAATGGTTGTGAAAGGAGAATTTTTTAACTTTTCTTTACATTTCTTATTTTCTCTTTACTAAAAATTTTAAGTATTTTTACCTGCATTAGGGCAGAGATTTGCGATCGTGCATCTGCTGCAAGCGGGTTTTTTGGCAGTGCAAACCGATCTTCCGTGAAATGTTAAGCAAACAAAGCAAGTTCCCCATTCGGAATTTGGCAGAAGCCGGATCAAGTCTTTCTCGATTTTGTCAATATCGGTTTGCTTGCTCAGTCCCAATCGTTCGCTGAGTCGTTTGACATGGGTATCAACTGTTACGCCTGCATTAATTCCATAGGCATAATGCAATACCATTGTAGCAGTTTTACGGGCAACCCCTGGTAGCATAACTAACTCATCAATACTTTGGGGTACTTGACCGTTGAATTTTTGCAGTAAGATGCGAGAAGCCGCTTGGATGTTCTTGGCTTTGTTACGATAAAGGCTGAGCGATCGCAACATACTCTCTATTTCTTCGGGATCGGCTTGTGCGATCGCAGAGGCATCGGGAAAACGTTTAAATAATTCTTTGGTAACTTGGTTAACGCGATCGTCCGTGCATTGCGCCGCCATCATCACGGCTAATAATAATTGTAGCGGTGTTTCGTAGTTGAGAGGGCAAGTAGCGTTGGAATATAAAGGTTTTAGACGGTTGAGAATTTCTAAGGCTTTTTGCTCATCAACTGTAGAGTCGGTCATTCGATTTTAGATTTTAGATTTTGGATTTTAGATTAGGATTTTTAGCAAGGTGCTTGGGTTTAAATTTTAACCACAGATGAGACACAGATGAACACAGATAAACACAGATGAAGAGAGGATGTTTTCAATAAATTTCGCCATCCTCTCATCCTCGCTTATTTCCGTTTGGCAGCAGCTTTTTTCTCGGCTTCTTTTGCAGCTTTAGCGGCTTTTTTTGCAGCTTTCTCGGCAGCGATTGCTGCTAATCTGGCTTGCTCTTTTTCTTCAGCGATCTTATCCAAATAATAATGATAATCTCCTAGATAAACGCGGAACTCTCCATCGCGAATTTCGACAATTTTGTTGGCGACTTGGGAGATAAAATAACGGTCGTGGGAAACGATAATCGCCGTACCATCGTAGTTTTGCAACGCTTCTTCCAGCATCTCTTTAGCTGGAATATCTAAATGGTTGGTTGGCTCATCTAATATTAGTAAGTTTGCCGGACGCAACAACATTTTAGCAAGAGCAAGACGCGCTTTTTCCCCACCGCTGAGAGCGCCTACTTTTTTTAATACCGTATCGCCACTAAATAAGAAGCGACCTAACAAAGTGCGAACTTCTTCGTTTTTCCACTCAGGTACTTCATCATGGATCGTATCCATTACTGTTTTTGTTAAATCTAAAGCTTCTGCCTGATTTTGTTCAAAATATCCGGGGATAACGTTATGAGCACCTAAACTAACTTTGCCTTCCGAGGGTTGTTCCATCCCCATAATCAGGCGTAGTATAGTAGATTTGCCAGCACCGTTGGGGCCGAGAAACGCAATGCGATCGCCTCTTTCAATTAATAATTCTGCACCCAAAAAGAGGATTTTGTCATCGTAAGTATGCACCAAATCTTGAATTTCTACTACTTCGCGACCGCTGCGGGGTGCAGGTGGGAAACGGAAATGCAAAGTTCTGACTGAACCTGTCGGTGCCTCAATTTTTTCAATTTTTTCTAATTGCTTTTCCCTGCTTTTGGCTTGGGTGCTGCGGGTGGCACTAGCGCGGAAACGATCGACGAAAGCTTGTTGTTTTTCTAATTCTTTTTGTTGTCTTTCGTAAGCACTTAGTTGTGCGGCTTGGTTTTCTGCTTTTTGTTGAAGATAAGCAGAATAATTACCCAAATATGTGGTAGAAACTCCCCGTTCTGTTTCGACGATTTGAGTACATAGACGATCCAGAAATTCTCGGTCGTGCGAAACAATTACCATTGGTGTAGTTAAACCTTTCAGGTAATTTTCCAACCATTCGATCGTCTCCAAATCTAAATGGTTAGTCGGTTCGTCGAGTAACAATATATCGGGTTTTTGTAGGATAATTTTGGCTAAACTCATTCGCATTTGCCAACCACCACTAAATGCGCTGACCAGCCGATCGCCATCTCCAGTTTCAAACCCCATTTCTGGTAAAATCTTATCAATTTGGGATTCCAAACCGTAGCCATCTAAAGCTTCAAATTGACGCTGAAACTTATCCATTTTGTGGATAAGTTTATCTAACTGTTCTGGGGTGGCAGTTTCCATGTCGCGATGCACTTGCGCCAATGCTTCGTGGACGTTATTTGCTTCGCCAAAAGCACGCCACAATTCTTCTTTAACCGTGCGACTGGGGTCTACTTCAAATTCCTGAGTGAGGTAGCCGATATGCAAACTGGCGGGACGGATCACTTCTCCCGCAGTCGGTTCGATTTCTCCGGTGATAATCTTTAGTTGGGTAGATTTACCCGCACCGTTGACGCCAACTAACCCGATGCGATCGCCAGGCTTCACTTCCCAGTTAACATCTTTAAGGACTTCTCCGGTAGGATAGATTTTACTAATATGTTCGAGTCGCAGCATCAAGAGTCTCCAAGGAAGTAGCAGCAGGGGAAGTTAAGCGCCAAACGAGTGCGATCGCTAGGCCGTGTTTATCTTAACAAAATTTAATGCCGATCGAAGAGATTTGAGAAATCGGATTTCTCTTTTTCATTGTCAGCTGCGAATTACAGAAAATCTAAAATCCAAAATCCAAAATCTAAAATCGAATGTCCGAACAACGCACTGATTACGATAGTCCTTGGAAAGAAGTGATCGAGGCATATTTTCCCCAATTTTTAGAGTTCTTTTTTCCTTTAGCTTATGCTGCGATCGATTGGACGCGACCTTATGAATTTCTCGATACAGAATTGCAACAACTCGAACCAGATGCAGAAATTGGCAAGTGCCTGGTGGATAAAGTAGCAAAGGTTTGGTTGCTGGATGGTGAAGAAGTTTGGGTACTAGTCCACGTTGAAGTGCAAGGCCGTTACGATGTGGACTTTGCCAAGCGGATGTACACTTACAATTATCGATTGTTCGACCGCCACGAGCAGCGTGTCATCAGTTTGGCAGTTTTAGCAGACGAACGAGAAAATTGGCGTCCTTCCAGTTACGGTTACGAATTGGCAGGTTGTCGCGTCAGCTTGGAATTTCCCATCGCCAAACTTTTGGATTACGAAACCCAATGGGAAACTCTTGAACAAACCACCAACCCTTTTGGGATGGTGGTGATGGCGCATTTGCGGACAAAGGCAACGCCACAAAACCCAGAGAGTCGTTTACAGTGGAAATTGAACCTAGTCAGACGATTATACGAACGTGGTTATAGTCGAGAAGACGTGGTGCAGTTGTTTCGATTTATTGACTGGGTGATGGTTTTGCCAAAAGAATTGGCAGCTAGTTTTAAACAAGTAGCGAGAAGTTACGAGGAGGCTAGTAGAATGCGGTACGTAACCAGTATTGAACGGTTGGCAAAAGAGGAAGGAAAAGAAGAAGGAATTCTGGAAACGAGCCGAAATTACATCACTCAATTCTTACAAGCGCGATTTGGAGAAGTGCCAAGTTCTATTGTCGATATTTTAAATGGCATAAACGATCCGTCTGTGCTGCAAACTCTTTTTACTCGATCGATCGCAATTGGTTCTTTGGCAGAATTTCAGCAAGTTCTCGATGAAATGATATCTGGGAAATAAGCAATTTTATTTTAGGGTGATAGTGGCGATCGCATAAAGGTCGATCGCTTTTTGGGGAAGAATGCGATCGCGATCGAAAATTAAAATAACCCAATCCAACATCCCACACTACGCTTTCCACCCACAAGTGAATCAATTCCCTTGCTAATAGCTAAAGTCCACTTAAGTGGACTAAATTTTTTTATTTTCCAGTCCTCTTTCAGAAGACTTTCGCTATTAGCCTGGGGTTTAAACCCCAGGTGGACTAATTCTCCCTTTCCTTTACCCCTCCCTACCTTCATGCAAAAACAAGATGGGGATCGATCGCATCCTGCATAATCAAAGTAAATCGGTAGCTAAATTTACAAAACCTAATAGTAATTACTAATAACACTGATAAGCAGAACTAAAACATGGGCGTTTTAGAAATACATGACTGCCAAAAAGAACTTAATTGTTATCGGCAACGGAATGGTAGGACACAAGTTCCTCGAACTTGCGATCGCCAAAGGCGTTACGCAAAATTGGAACGTAATTACCTTCTGTGAAGAACCGCGAGTTGCCTACGATCGCGTTAATCTCAGTAAATTCTTTGCCGGAAAAACTGCGGCAGATTTATCTTTAGTTGAACCTGGACTATATCACGAAAACGGTATTGAAATCCATATTGGCGATCGAGCAGTTTCAATCGATCGCGAATCAAAAACTGTTACTTCAGCCAACGGTTTAACTATTTCCTACGATAAGATTGTTTTGGCGACAGGTTCTTATCCCTTCGTACCGCCAATTAAAGGAAATAACGCTACAGGCACGTTCGTTTATCGAACAATTGAAGATTTAGAAGCTATATCTGCTTATGCTAAAAATTGCGAAGTTGGCGTAGTAGTTGGCGGTGGATTATTAGGATTAGAAGCTGCAAACGCCCTGCAAAACCTCGGTTTGAAAACTCACGTCGTAGAATTTGCACCTCGCCTCATGCCAGTGCAAATCGATGATATCGGCGGCATGATTCTTCGCAATAAAATAGAAGAATTGGGAATATCAGTACATACCAGCAAATCTACCACCGAAATTGTCAGCGAAAATGGCAAACTGGTAAAAATGCTATTCGCTGATGGCACTGAATTAGAAACAGATACGATCGTCTTTTCTGCCGGAATTCGTCCCCGCGACGAACTTGCCAGACAATGCGGATTAGCGATCGGAGAAAGAGGCGGTATTATCATCAACGATAATTGTCAAACATCAGATCCAAACATCTACGCGATCGGAGAATGCGCCCTTTACCAGAACCAAATTTACGGCTTAGTAGCTCCCGGCTACACGATGGCAGGAGTCGTCGCCGACATCTTCAACAATACCACGACCAGCCAATTTACTGGCGCGGATATGTCCACCAAACTCAAATTATTGGGAGTGGACGTTGCCAGCTTCGGCGATGCGTTTGCCAGAACACCCGATGCTAAAGAAATCGCCATTACCGATACCGTTCAAGGCATCTACAAAAAGTTGGTAATCGACAAAAATGGCACTCATTTATTAGGTGGAATTCTGATCGGTGATGCTTCCGCTTACGGTACGCTACTGCAATTCGTCCAAAATCAAATAACTTTACCACCCCATCCCGAAGACTTGCTAATGCCACCCCGCGAAGGCAAACCCGCAGTCGCCGCAATGGGAGTAGAAAGTCTGCCAGATACTGCCCAAATTTGCTCTTGTAATAATATTAGTAAAGCGCAACTTTGTACGGCTATCCGCGAAAACAAACTTACCGATATTGGCAGCGTCAAAAAATGCACTAAAGCGGGAACTGGCTGCGGCGGCTGTGTACCTCTGGTAACAGATATTCTGAAATCAGAGATGAAGAAAGCCGGATTAGTGGTCAAAAATCATCTCTGCGAACACTTCCCCTATTCCCGCCAAGAATTATATCATTTGTTGCGATTCCATAAAATCAAAACTTTTGATGATTTAATTCAACAACACGGTAAAGGATTGGGGTGCGAAATTTGCAAACCTGCCGTCGCTTCCATGCTGGCTTCCACTTGGAACGAACATATTTTGATACCCACCCACGTTAGTTTGCAAGATACTAACGATTACTATCTAGCTAACATTCAAAAAGATGGTACTTACTCGGTAGTTCCTAGAGTTCCCGGTGGAGAAATCACGCCAGAAAAACTGATTGTTTTGGGGGAAGTTGCCAAAGAATTCAATCTCTATACCAAAATTACTGGCGGACAACGCATTGATTTGTTTGGTGCTAGAGTAGACCAATTACCATTAATTTGGCAGCGCTTAGTAGATGCCGGATTTGAATCGGGACACGCTTACGGCAAAGCACTGCGAACGGTCAAATCTTGCGTCGGTAGTACCTGGTGTCGCTTTGGCGTCCAAGATTCTACTGGTTTAGCGATCGAAGTCGAATTGCGCTATCGTGGTTTGAGAGCGCCACACAAATTAAAATCTGCCGTCTCCGGTTGCACTCGCGAATGTGCCGAAGCGCAAAGCAAAGATTTCGGAATAATTGCTACCGAAAAAGGTTGGAATTTGTACGTTTGCGGTAATGGTGGTATGAAACCCCAACACGCGCAATTACTAGCCGCAGATGTGGATAAGGAAACGCTGATTAAATATCTCGATCGCTTTCTAATATTCTACATCCGCACTGCCGACAGATTGGAACGTACTGCTACTTGGTTTAACAAATTAGAAGGCGGCATCGAATACTTGAAACAAGTAATCGTTGAAGATTCTCTTGGCATTTGTGCTGAATTAGAATCACAAATGGAACACCTTGTCAAGACCTATCAATGCGAATGGAAAGCCACCGTTGAAGATCCAGAAAAAATACAGCGTTTCCGTCATTTCGTCAATTCCGACGAACCAGATCCAAGTTTGGCTTATGTAGAAGAAAGAGGCCAAAAACGTCCAGCTACCGAACAAGAAAAAGCCTTAGTTGGTAATCTAGTAGGGTAAATAATACTGGATAGACTGATGACCATTTATCTCGATTCTGCAATTATTTCCGAAGCTCAAATTGCTAAAGAATTAGGTTGGGTAAAAGGAATTACCACTAACCCAACTCTCTTAGCCAAAACTGATTTACCAGTAGAGACGACTCTGAAAGAATTAGCCAAATTAACTAATGGCCCACTTTTTTATCAGTTAATGTCATCCGAACTGGAGGAAATGATTGAAGAAGGAAAAAAAGCTTTTGACATTATCGGTCATCAAACAGTTCTGAAAATCCCCGCCACTACAATTGGCTTTCAAGCGGTTAGCCGTTTATCGCCAGAAATAACCTGTTCGGTGACGGCAATTTACAGTCCAGCACAAGCAGCAGTAGCTAAAGAAGCAGGCGCAAAATATGCGATCGCATACGTTAATCGCGCTACAAAATTACTAGGTGATGGCATAGCTTTGGTGCGGGAAATGGCAACTATCTTAACAGGTAGCACTACCGAAATACTCGCCGCCAGCATCAAATCACCCGAAGAAGCTGCTGCATCCCTACAAGCTGGGGCACATCACCTCACCCTTCCCTTAAATATGTTGCAAGCGATCGCAACCCATCAATTATCCCAACAAACCGTTGAGGAATTCACCAAAAAAGGTCAAGGGATTTTGCAAAATCGGTAACTGATGTTACCTAAAAACAAATTGCATTCTTATCTGCGTTCATCTGTT
>CAZJJR010000119.1:0-1186 GCA_964546365.1 uncultured bacterium
GCTACGCTCACCTCTCGGAAATCTTCGTTAAACCTGGGGAATGGGTTGAACAAGGTACCGTCATCGGAAAAGTGGGCAGCACGGGTAACTCCACTGGGCCACACTTACACTTTGAAGTCCGAGAGCAAACACCTCAAGGTTGGGTAGCTCTCGATCCCGGCGCTCAATTAGAATATGGCTTAGCTCAACTGGTGGGTGCATTCAAAACGGCTCGCGTTCCGGAATCAGCCAAAACAGAGGAAACTAAAGACGAAAATCCAGATGTTGCTAAACCCGATCTCAAACTACCAATTATCGAGATTCCCAAAACTCTACCAGCCCAAGATTCTTTACCAAAAGCCGATACCACTGACCCCCAGGTAACTAAAACCGTATCTTCTGATGAAGTATTACCTCCTGCCCAGTCAGTCAATTCACCCATACCGGAAGTACCAATCCCTAACACTCAATCATCTCATCCCGAAACAGAACCAAAAGGATAATCTACAGTCGGTCTTAGGATGAATTTATTTTCTTCTTCTACCTACTACCAGACTTAATAATATAACCAGCAATTTAGGTTGAAAAATTAACAATATAAAGGGGGAAAGTTAGCACGATCGTCTGACCTTTCCTCTTTTATTTCTAAGAAATGCAACCAATATCTCAAATCGATAAATTAATGCCCGCACAAATAGGTGAGCTAACCAATTATCAAAGAATCATGACTTTAGCTCTAAGGTAGAATCAAACTTTCTCCTTTTTTTTATCGTTACCTTTTTATTTTTCTTTTTAAAGTAAAAACTAATCATTAGTGATAAAATGTTCATAATGAACAATATCAAGAAAAAACCTTTCTCACCCTGAAAGTTGATCTTAAATAAGATAGAGCGCTTTTTATTGAGATATATTGACGAGATCTGCTGTTTACTTGCGTATAACCTCAATTACCGAGCGGCGATTAAGTGAGGAGGCAGTATTAATAATTTTCGTAAACTACTAAGAAATCAGCTAAAACTTTCCTTAAAATCTGATATTTACAGGGCAACCCATTAGAAAATTTAGTCTAGCTAAGGAGTTAACTAGTTTTCAAGTTAGCTTTTGCATAGGCTGGAGAGCTTAATTTTAGTGAGTCTTGCTATAAAAGTAATTCAGCCGTTGAAGTGCGGCTGCTTATACCATTGCCACTTTTAGGTTATCGATATCA
>CAZJJR010000119.1:1220-16931 GCA_964546365.1 uncultured bacterium
AAGCTGCCATCAAAACAGGGCCTATACGATCCGCAGTTCGAGCATGACGCTTGCGGTGTAGGATTCATCGTACACATGAAAGGGAACAAATCCCACGAGATCGTCGAGCAAGGACTGACGATCCTGTTGAATCTCGACCATCGGGGTGCGTGCGGGTGCGAAACGAACACGGGTGACGGTGCGGGCATTTTGATGCAGATCCCCCATAAGTTTCTCCAGAAGGTAACGGCTGCTCAAAATATTGCTTTGCCAGAGCCGGGGCAGTATGGCGTTGGTATGATTTATACCCATCCCGACCCGGAAATTCGCGAAAAAAGCCGAGAGATTTTTGCCCAAATCGCTGCGGAAGAAGGTCAGCAAGTGATTGGCTGGCGCGATGTGCCGACTGACAACTCATCTCTGGGCAATACTGCTAAGTCTAGCGAACCCTTCATGGAGCAAGTGTTCGTAGCGCGTGGCTCTAATATTGCTGACGATGAGGCTTTCGATCGCAAACTCTACGTCATCCGCAAACGCGCTCACGTCGCAATTCGCGCTACGGGAATTAATCCGTATTGGTATCCAGCCAGTCTTTCCGGTCGCACTTTGGTGTATAAAGGGATGCTGATGCCCGTGCAGGTGGGGTTGTACTTCCCAGACTTGCGCGATCCGGATATGGAAAGTGCGTTAGCATTGGTACACTCTCGCTTCAGTACGAATACTTTCCCCAGTTGGGAGAGAGCGCACCCCTATCGCTACATCGCTCACAACGGGGAAATCAATACGCTGCGGGGCAATATTAACTGGATGCACGCACGGCAATCTTTATTCGAGTCGGACTTATTCGGCGAAGATATGAAGAAAGTGCAGCCTGTAATCAACATCGAAGGTAGCGATTCGCTGATTTTCGATAACGCTTTGGAATTGCTGGTGCTGGCAGGTCGATCGCTTCCCCATGCGATGATGATGATGGTGCCGGAACCTTGGACGGCGCACGAGTCGATGAGTGATGAGAAGAAGGCGTTTTACGAGTATCACTCTTGTTTGATGGAACCTTGGGATGGCCCAGCGTCGATCGCATTTACTGATGGCACGATGATGGGAGCGGTACTCGATCGCAACGGTTTGCGTCCTTCTCGTTACTATGTCACTAAGGACGATTTGGTGATCATGGCATCGGAAGCTGGGGTGTTACCGATCGAACCGGAAAGGGTAGCACAAAAAGGACGCCTACAACCAGGACGGATGTTCTTGGTGGATATGAAGGAAGGGCGGATTATCGCTGATGAGGAAATCAAAAATCAAATTGCCACAGCCCATCCTTATCGCCAGTGGATCGACCAACACATGGTAGAACTGGCTAAGCTGAAGGATGCGCCAGAAGTAGCTCAGGGTAATCCGGAAACTTTGATCCAACGGCAATTGGCTTTTGGCTACACTTTTGAGGAATTGCGGCTGCTTCTAAGTCCGATGGCGAAAGATGGAGTGGAAGCGGTGGGATCGATGGGTGCGGATACGCCGTTGGCGGTGTTGTCCGATCGGCCCAAATTGCTTTACGATTATTTCCAGCAGTTGTTCGCTCAGGTAACTAATCCGCCGATCGATTCCATTCGGGAAGAAATCGTCACTTCAGCGGAAACGACGATTGGTGCGGAGCGCAATTTACTCAAACCGGAACCGGAAAGTTGTCATTTAATTGAGTTAAAAACGCCTGTTCTCTCCAATGAAGAATTAGCAAAACTCAAGTATGTAAATGAGGGGAATTTTAAATCGATTACTCTACCCATTCTGTTTAACCCCCATGAAGGTGTGCGGGGTTTAGAAATGGTGATGGAGAAGATTTGTCAGCAGGCAAATCAAGCGATCGCCGGTGGAGTAAATATTATCATTTTGAGCGATCGCGGTGTCGATAAAGAAAACGCTCCGATCCCCGCACTGCTGGCGGTTTCCGGTTTGCATCACCATTTGATTCGGGAAGGAACGCGGACGCGAGTTGGCATCGTGTTGGAGTCTGGGGAACCTCGCGAAGTGCATCATTATGCCACTTTGATCGGTTATGGTTGCGGTGCGATCAATCCTTATTTGGCTTTTGAGACGATTAAGGATGCGATCGAGCAAAACTTGATTTTGAATGTCGATTATAAAACTGCTTGCAAAAATTACATCAAAGCAGCAACGAAAGGTGTAATTAAAGTTGCATCGAAAATCGGTATTTCCACCATTCAAAGTTATCGGGGAGCGCAGATTTTTGAAGCGATCGGACTTAACAAATCCGTCATCGATAAGTACTTCACTTGGACTGCTTCGCGGATTGAAGGCGCAGACTTAGAAGTAATTGCCAAAGAAGCGATTTTACGTCATAACCGGGCTTATCCCGATCGTCCTGCCAACGGTCATACCTTAGATGTCGGTGGCGAATATCAGTGGCGAAAAGATGGAGAAGCGCACCTGTTCAGTCCGGAAACGATTCACAGTTTGCAAAAGGCGGTACGGACTGGCAATTACGATGTTTACAAGCAATATGCAAACCTTGTAAACGAGCAAGGGAAGAAGCACTTCACTTTGCGGGGTTTGTTGCAATTCAAACAGCGTCAACCGATCCCTCTAGAAGAAGTAGAGCCTGTAGAATCGATCGTGAAGCGGTTTAAGACAGGCGCGATGAGCTATGGCTCGATCTCGAAGGAAGCTCACGAAACGTTAGCGATCGCGATGAACCGGATTGGTGGTAAATCGAATACCGGTGAAGGTGGAGAAGACCCGGAACGCTACACTTGGACGAACGAGAAAGGCGATTCTAAGAATAGCGCGATCAAACAAGTAGCTTCCGGTCGTTTTGGTGTCACCAGTTTGTATTTGTCTCAAGCCAAAGAGCTTCAGATCAAGATGGCGCAGGGAGCAAAACCGGGTGAAGGTGGACAATTACCGGGTCGGAAGGTGTATCCTTCTATAGCGAAAGTGCGTCACTCAACTCCTGGGGTGGGTTTGATTTCGCCGCCGCCGCACCATGATATTTATTCGATCGAAGATTTGGCAGAATTGATTCACGATTTGAAAAATGCCAATCGGGAAGCCAGGATCAGTGTCAAGTTGGTTTCGGAAGTGGGAGTTGGTACGATCGCAGCAGGTGTCTCCAAAGCTCACGCTGACGTAGTACTGATTTCCGGCTACGACGGCGGTACTGGTGCTTCTCCCCAAACCTCGATCAAGCACGCTGGTTTACCGTGGGAGTTGGGTTTGGCGGAAACTCATCAAACCTTAGTACTCAATAACCTCCGTTCTCGGATCGTAGTCGAAACCGACGGTCAAATGAAGACCGGGCGCGATGTGGTAATTGCGGCTTTGTTAGGTGCAGAAGAATTTGGTTTTTCCACTGCGCCTTTAGTTACTCTCGGCTGCATCATGATGCGGGTATGTCACCTAAATACCTGTCCGGCGGGGATCGCAACCCAAAACCCAGTACTGCGGGAGAAATTCGTTGGCGAACCGGAACACGCGGTAAACTTCATGAACTTCGTGGCGCGGGAAGCACGGGAAATTATGGCAGAACTGGGTTTCCGCACGTTTGATGAAATGGTGGGACGCACGGATGTGTTGGAAGCGAAGCAAGCTGTCGAACATTGGAAAGCGAAGAATATCGACCTTTCTAAGATTCTCTACCAGCCGGAAGTTGGCCCAGAAGTCGGTCGCTACTGCCAAATTCCCCAGGATCACGGTTTAGATAAATCTCTGGATATCACGACGTTGCTAGATTTGTGCAAACCTGCGATCGAAAATGGCGAAAAAGTCAAAGCTACTCTACCGATCAAAAACATCAACCGAGTAGTTGGTACGATTTTGGGTAACGAAATCACCAAACGCCACTGGGAAGGATTGCCTGAAGATACGGTACACCTGCATTTCCAAGGTAGTGCGGGTCAGAGTTTCGGCGCGTTCGTTCCCAAAGGCGTCACCTTGGAACTAGAAGGAGATGCTAACGACTATCTGGGTAAAGGCTTATCTGGTGGCAAAATCATCGTTTATCCCCCAGCAGTTTCTACCTTTGCACCAGAAGAAAACATCATCATCGGTAACGTAGCTTTCTACGGTGCAACGAACGGGGAAGCATATATTTCCGGTGTCGCCGGCGAACGTTTCTGCGTCCGCAATTCCGGGGTGAAGACAGTAGTCGAAGCAGTCGGAGATCACGGTTGCGAATACATGACGGGTGGAAAAGTAGTCGTGCTGGGTAGTACCGGACGCAACTTTGCAGCGGGGATGAGTGGCGGTGTTGCTTACATCCTAGATGAAACAGGCGACTTCCCAACCCGCTGCAACACTTCAATGGTGGGCTTAGAAAAACTGGAAGACGCGGAAGAAATCGCCGAACTTCACGAGATGATCCAGAAGCACGTCGAGTATACCAAGAGCCAGAAGGGTGCGAAAGTGCTAGCCAACTGGAAAGAGATGTTGCCTTTATTCGTCAAAGTGATGCCCAAAGACTACAAGCGGGTGCTGGAATGTTTGAAGAGGGCGTTCGAGTCCGGCTTAAGTGGCGACGATGCACTCACTGCGGCGTTTGAAGAAAACTCTCGCGATGTTGCTCGGATTGGTGGTAGTTAATCCGTTTTTTAAACAAGGGGCTTAAAGCCCCTTGTGCTACCGAGAGAAATAGCAGCAGATTGAGTTAATCGTGATGCCAAAAAGCCAAGAAAAGGACTCAGAATGGTATTTAAGCGATCCGCGTACTCGGAAGTGGATGGTTCAATGTGTGATTTGCCAAATAATTGGGTATCGTGCAGATGCGCCCGAACAATTCTTCAGTCGTCACCATTTGCTTAAACACTTTAAATCTATCAATCTTGATGCCACTGGTATTTGTGAGGATTGTAGAAGATATTATAAACAAACATAGGTTTGGATATCCCAAGATTAACAAGCTGCTATCCGCTGTAGTTTCTAGCGGCAAATTAAAATGATCGATCCGATAGTTAACTTGCTAGATGTAGTTGCATTAACCGTTGACCTTCCAGAACATAATCTGTGGCGCGGACAAGTCGGTACAGTGGTGGAAATATTGGCTAATGGAGGAGCTTTTGAAGTAGAATTTAGCGATCGCAACGGTCGTACTTATGAATCGGTCGGTTTGTGTGCGAATCAGATCATGGTTTTGCGCTTTGAGCCAGCTTCACCCGATTCAAAAGCTGAAATGGTGACAGCATAGAGTTCGATCGCTACGCGAGAAATCGAAACTAGATATAATTCGCAATTACTAGTATACGTATATTATTAAGATATCAAAACCTGCTAATTTACATTTAAAACATACATTTAATTTGTTTAAAAGAGGAAAAAAATGACAACAGTTAAATTTAACGTTCCCTTTGAGTCATTGATTGAAGCAATCACATCTTTGGATTTAGAAAAAAAGCGTGAACTTTTGGAAATTTTAGAAGATTTGGTGTTTGAATCAGAAGAATTACTAGAAGAAGAACCAAAAGTTATGGCGGAGATTGAAGAAGCGAGAAAAGCATACCAAAAGGGTGACTATCAAACTATTGAGGAGTATATTGCTAGCCAAGCTGAGAAAAATTCATGAGTTATGCAGTTCTCATTCCTAAACCTGTTCAAAAGCAACTCGATAATTTACCAGAAGACGTTCGTAGCCGAATTGTTGAGAAAGTAGTTTTACTTGCGGAAGAACCGCGTCCACTAGGAGTAAAAAAGCTGAAAGGGTTTGAAAATGAGTATCGAGTCCGAGTTGGTGATTATCGAGTCCGCTATGAAGTCAATGACGAAACATCAACTGTCATAGTTCTCCACTGCAAACATCGCAGAGATATTTATCGAAAAGGACTATAACAAAAAACTAATTTAATGGATAAATTGATAGAATGTTCCTAGAAAAGATATCGTGTTGGCATTTCATGAACTCAAAATGCGTCAATATACAGAATTTGCCGTGGTTTGAAGAGAGAATATTTATAAAAGCAACCTTTTATATGATTAATAACGTATGGCAAGAAACATTCGGAGAACAGAAAGTTACTTACACTCTAGAAATGGATGGAAAATTCTTTATTATTGAAAATGTACCCGCACGAGTTTGCGTGGAAACTGGCGAACAGTTCTTTTCTCCTGAAACTGTGGAACGCATCCAGCAAACAATCCGGGGGAAGGAAAAACCTAAACGAGTTATTGAAACGCCAGTATACGAGTTTATAGCAGGTTAAGAATTTATGGAACTTTATATGATTAAAGAAAAATGTTATCACTTTTCATTCAAGAATTCAAAAAAAGGAGAAACAAATGATTAAAGTAAATTTAAAAGAAGCAGAAAGCAGGCTGGCGGAGTTAATAGAAGAAGTTGCTGAGGGGGAAGATGTTATTATTACTCGAAGTGATGGAATTTCTTTTAAAATTGTAGTTGTTTCGGAAGCAGAACCACGCCCGAAGTTTGGCAGTGCAAAAGGCTTAGTTGAAATGTCAGATGATTTTGACGAACCATTGGAAGATTTCGAGGCTTATGCACCATGAAACTGCTACTCGATACCCATACATTCCTTTGGTTCATCGGAGGTAGTTTGAATCTCAGCGATACAGCGCGGAAATCGATTGAAGATCAAACTAACGAACGATTTTTGAGTATTGCTAGCCTTTGGGAAATGTCTATCAAAGTCAGTATGGGAAAGTTAAAGTTAGCAATGTCTTTTACGGATTTAGTAAAACAAGAAGTAAAGGGCAATGCTATAGAGTTAATTAAAGTAGTACCAGAACATCTAGATGAGTTAGCCAAATTGTCATTTCATCACAAAGACCCTTTTGATAGACTGATTATCGCGCAAAGTTTAGTGGAAAATATGCCTATAATTACAAAAGATACAGCATTTCTGAATTATCCTGTAAAGCTAATTTGGTAATTGTTGAGAGAGTAATTTGACGGAGAATAACTAGAAGAAGCACAAAAGATGACAATTTTTAAGATAAGTCAAAAAGGTATAACAAATCGTTGCAACTGACTGTACAATAAAGGATTTTTTAATCTAAAATCCAAAGTCTAAAAACTAAGATCTAAAAGTGGTTAAAACAAAACTATGGGAAAACCAACTGGCTTTATCGAATATTTGCGGGAACTACCTTCTGAACTAGCACCGCTCGATCGCATTCGCAACTGGGACGAGTTCCACCTGCCGATGGAGGAGGACAAACTCCGCACCCAAGGCGCACGGTGTATGGATTGCGGCACGCCGTTTTGCCATACGGGAACCGTGATTAGCGGGATGGCGAGTGGTTGTCCGATCAACAATCTGATCCCGGAATGGAACGATTTGGTGTATCGGGGACTGTGGAAAGAAGCACTCGATCGCTTACACAAAACCAACAACTTCCCTGAATTCACCGGGCGCGTCTGTCCCGCACCCTGCGAAGGTTCCTGCGTACTGGGTATCACTAATCCACCAGTCACGATCAAAAATATTGAATGTTCGATTATTGACAAAGGGTGGGAAGAAGGCTGGATCGAACCGGAACCGCCCACCAAGCGCACTGGCAAAAAAGTGGCCGTGATCGGTTCTGGCCCAGCTGGACTGGTAGCCGCTGCCCAACTGAATAAGGCGGGTCATTGGGTAACCGTGTTTGAAAGGGCCGATCGTCCAGGCGGTTTGCTGATGTATGGCATTCCCAACATGAAGCTAGATAAGGAAAACGTCGTGTTGCGCCGTCTGAAAGTGTTGGAAGAAGAAGGCGTGAAATTCATCTGCAACACCGAAGTGGGTAAAGACTTTCCCGCCGAAAATCTCCTCAAAGAATTCGATGCGGTTGTCCTCTGTACAGGCGCTACTAAACCTCGCGATTTGCCGATCGAAGGACGCGACTTAAAAGGCATTTACTTCGCGATGGACTTCCTCACCGCTAACACTAAAGCAGTTTTGGACAACAGCAAAAACGGTGCTTTTATCTCCGCAGAAGGCAAAGATGTCGTAATCATCGGCGGTGGCGACACCGGAACTGACTGCGTTGGTACTTCCGTCCGCCACGGTTGCAACAGCGTCGTTCAACTGGAAATCCTCCCCAAACCGCCCCAAAGCCGCGCTGCTGACAACCCTTGGCCGGAATGGCCGAAAGTCTACAAAATGGACTACGGTCAAGAGGAAGCAGCCGCTAAGTTTGGCGATGACCCCCGCGTATATCTCACCACTGCTACTAAGTTTGAAGGGGACGAAAACGGCAACGTGAAAGCAGTTCACACCGTTCAAATCCAGTGGGATAAAAACGAGAAAGGTCAGTTTGTTCCCAAACAGATCCCAGGTACGGAAAAAGTTATCCCCACCCAATTGGTATTGCTGGCAATGGGTTTCCTCGGCCCCGAACAGCCCCTACTGGATGCTTTGGGATTGGAACGGGATGCCCGCAGCAATGTGAAAGCTGACTATGGCAAATATGCAACAAGTATCCCTGGCGTGTTTGCTGCTGGCGATTGCCGTCGCGGTCAAAGCCTGGTAGTCTGGGCGTTTAATGAAGGTCGCGGTGCCGCCCGCGAGTGCGATTTGTACTTGATGGGTAGTAGTGATTTGCCTTAGTGGGTAGTGGGTGATGAAGAGAATATTATCCCCCCCGCCACCAGTTTCTAGTAGTCCACCAAAGTAGTTTTGCGGGGTTAAAGAAACCCGGTTTTTCTAAAAAACCGGGTTTCTGGTTCTGCCAATTTTTTGATAAGCTCGCGATCCGGATATGGCCAAGGAAAGTCAGAGAAATAGGAACAGTATAGGGGCAATATCCATCTTTTTATCAACTATTTATAAACAGTGTAGAGAAGCTGCAATGGTGGAAGTTAATATTGAATTGCGGGAAAAATTATCTTGGCCAATTTGTCAGCAAATTAGATTAACTGCGATCGGGAAACAACCAATGCAAATCATCATTTGCAAGTCGTCATCGCAACCAACTATCAGCTTACCAGAGCAGATTTCTATTGGAGAAGCAAATAAATTTCAATCTTTGTTTCAGCTGGCAGTTGCGATCGCAAATAACTTCGATCGACATTGGCAGACTTATCAATCCCAATTAAAATCATCCTACTCAGTAGGACAATTTTCATTTTCTAACTCAGACTACAATTAAGGTTGTCTGAATTATTTATAAATCATCAATGTCGATCGGCAAAAATATTATGGAAGCGCTTGTGAAGTTCTACCAGGACGTACCTGTGGCGAAGCAGCAGCGCCATAATTAACGCGACAACCAATATTAAATATGCTCGATCCGCATTCTAGGGGCACTACTTCACCTCTTAGCATGGCGCTACAACTAACGTAGCCATCATCGTTAGTATCTTTAATCATGCACTCGATCGGCGAAGCACCAGCACGGGATGACCAATCTCTCATACCCATACCAGCAATCCAGTGCGCCCAAAAGAAAGCGATCGCAAAGATGCCTACTAAAGTAAAAGCTAGCACCGTACCGATCAAACCGGCTTTTATTTTCCAATTGCTCAAAATACTACCCTGCTTGGTTGTAGGAATTTCTGACACCACTGCACTAGTAGGTTCTGACACTACGGGAGAGTCAATAATTTTTTCTGGCTGCGTTTCGGTCATGGGATTTTTGTCTCTTGACTAACTTGCCTGAGAAAGGAAAACTCATACTTCGAGTTTAGCATTCGTTCCTTTGCGATCGCAGTTATGTAGGGATTTTGTGCATTTAAGTAGAAATTTCGCACCGCTTTGACTTCAAAAGATCGTAGAGAGTTTTGAATTTTGAGTTTTAATTTAAAAATGATAACTCTTTGGGCAGATGCACAGATGAATAAAATAAGCAAAATTTTTCTTCTTTCTCCTAGCTAGCGAGGCTAGAAACGCGATTTCTGCGTCGATCTTTCGTTAGCAAAGCCACGATTTTTTGCGAGAAACTGGGAATATGCGCTTAAGTCGTATAAATATCAAAAAATCTTCCTGCAAAAATCAGAAAAAGGCTCAAGTATCTTATTACCGAGCCTTTTGAAGATTATAATTTAGTGACTAAAGCTGATTTTGAATCACTGATTAATCGATGATTTTCCATCAGCTAGGACAAGCAATCATCAAGCGTCAGCACCTAGAAGTTTAGTATCGACGAGAGAAACTGTTGTTGCGGCGATTACCACCGCCGCCACCACCAAAAGAACCCCGGTCTTCACGAGGCTTAGCTTTATTAACTTTCATGTCACGGCCCATCCATTCAGCACCGTCAAGGGCTTCAATAGCAGCCGTTTCTTCAGCTTCACTACTCATCTCTACAAAAGCAAACCCACGCAAACGGCCTGTTTCCCGATCGGTAGGTAGCTGAACTCGCTTCACGGAACCATATTCCGCAAAAACGGCGCTCAGGTCTTCTTCAGTAACTTGGTAGGAAAGATTGCCTACATAAATAGACATAGTTTGTCTCCAAAATCTATCGCGGGTGCAGAGGTTGAGATTTCGGAGAGAGGCCTGTCAATACCAAAAGGAAAGTACCCATCAATACTAAAAACAAACACTACAACCGAATTCACACTCATCCCACATGATAGCACATGGTTGTGAAAAAAGATAAGAAAATCAGCTAATGAGGACAATTACTTAATTTTCCCAGTTTATACTTCCCTTTGTTCGATATTTAGATTTGACATTGAAGCAGTGACCCTACGGATCTAGCGATCGAGTTCCAAAAGTAATCCGCTAGTTTTCTTCCATCTCATCATCCCATCTTTGCAGTAGAAGTGGCGGAAATTTGCAGCGCCAGATGCACTAACGACTCTCAGTTTTATACGGGAACAACTCAAAAGACAGTGGAGTATAGATTGTAGAGTATAACTAAGCACTTAATAAATGCTAAGGAAAAATAATGACATTTAATTCAAAAGAATTTTTTTCTGGCGGGAAGAAAAGACAACCTTTACTTCCACAAAATGACCCATCACCCACCCTACGTCAACAAGATATCAAAAATGGGCAAGCAGAGTATCAGTTTATCTATCCCTACACCAACTCGTTACCGATGGTAACTAAAGTACCTGGGAGCGCTCAACCTTCTTTAAGCTGGTATTTATTGGTAGCTGAATCTCTGTTGGCAATTCTAGCTAATTCCCTTTCAATTACCAGAAAAATCGAGCCTAATCAATTTATGGCTCAATCTAAATTAGGAGATATTTACAAACAGTTTTTGGAGCGGAAAAGTAAAGCTAGAACCGCTGAAGAATTAAAGCGGTTTATCGAAGATATCATTTCTTCGATCGAGCAAACCGAAAAAGCATTAGCTCCCCAAAATTTGAGCAATTTGAAAGATTCTGTAAAAGAAAGATTTTTTGGCTCGACAGATCCCGATCTTGACGATTACGAAAATCTTTTTCGGAAAATTTCTTTACCGGAAATAGCTTTAGATTTCCAAAGCGACGAAGTATTTGCTCGCTTGCGAGTGGCTGGCCCAAATCCGCTGGTATTGAGGCGGATCGATGCTTTACCAGACAAATTTCCGGTTACTAACGAACACTATCAAACAGCGATTAAAGATTCTCAAGACACCCTCATCGCAGCTGGACGAGAAGGGCGTCTTTATCTAGCTGACTACGCAGTTCTCGGCAAAATTAGCAATGGGAATTTTCCAGCTAAACAAAAATATTTAAGTGCTCCTTTAGCTTTATTTGCGGTTCCTAAAGGATACAGTGGTTTATGGCCTTTGCGTCCGGTGGCGATTCAATTGGGACAAAATGCCGATGAAAATGCGATCGTCATCCCTAACCCAAACAATCCCAACGATCCCAACTGGTTAATTGCCAAAACGATCGTACAAATCGCCGATGCAAATCATCATGAATTGATTTCCCATCTCGGACGTACTCACTTATTTGTGGAACCTTTCGTCATTTTCACTCATCGTCGTTTAGCTAGCAACCATCCTTTGCGGGTTTTATTGTTACCGCATTTTGAAGGAACTATCAATATTAATTACCTTGCACGTACCCAATTAGTTGCACCAGAAGGTCAAGTTGATACTTTACTAGCAGGTACTATCAGCACATCTTTGCAAACTACTGTAGAAGATTTACAACAATTTTCTTTCAATCAATCAATGTTTCCCAAAGATCTTGAATTGCGGGGAGTAAATGACGAAAAACTTTTGCCAGATTATCCTTATCGCGATGATGGGATGCAAATTTGGAATGCCATCCATCAATGGGTATCAGATTATCTGTCGATTTATTATCTAAAAGATGCTGACGTGCAAAGGGATACAGAACTGCAAGCTTGGTTTGCCGATTTGATTTCTCCTAATGGGGGTCGCATTAAGGATATGGGTGAGAATGGCGTTTTGCGATCGAAATCTTATCTGATCGATGCGGTCGCTCATATTATCTTTACCGCCAGCGCTCAACACGCTGCGGTTAATTTCCCGCAAGCTAATATCATGGCATACGCGCCTGCGATGCCTCTGGCTGGTTACACCCCAACTCCTACATCGATTAACTCTTTAACCGAGCCAGATTTCTTTAATCTATTGCCACCTTTAGACCAAGCCAAAACTCAGTTAGATGTTTTGTACTTACTTGGTTCGGTTTACTATACTACCTTGGGAAATTACGATCGCAATTACTTCACTGACGAACGGGTAAAACAACCTTTAGCGAATTTCCAAACTCAGTTGAAGACAATTGAGAGACAAATTCAAGCTAAAAATAATCACCAAGGAGATTTGGCTGGCTCGTCACGTCTTCCCTATACCTTTTTACTTCCTTCCCGAATTCCTCAGAGTATCAACATCTGAGCGTTCGATTAATAATGGGTAGTAGTAGGAGTGCGGAATGTTGATTAACTACTACCCGTTTATTTAAAAAATAAAGGCCGTGTTGTTAGATATGATATTTATTTAATCAAAATTACTTTTTTTAATAAAAATGCACATTACTTTAACAGTGTAATACTTATTTATATATTACTACTTTAGAATGATAAAAAATTTGCTATTTAAGTGTTAAAATACTGAGGTTGAACTTTATCAAATACCATGACATTATACGAAAAAGTAGGCGGACAAGAAGCGGTCAAGGAAATCGTCGATGATTTTTACCAACGGGTTTTGGCAGATGATACTGTCAACTATTTTTTTGATCGTACAGATATGGAAAAGCAGCGCCGTCATCAAACTGCTTTTATTTCCTATGCTTTGGGTGGCCCTCAATACAGCGGACGCTCAATGGAAAAAGCACACGCAGGTTTAAATTTACAACCAGAACATTTTGATGCGATCGCAAAACATTTGGGGGAAGCACTAGCCGATCGCAATCTGCCTCAGGAGGATATTAATACAGTCTTAAACCAGGTTGCTACTTTAAAGGATGCTGTTTTGTACAAGTAAAATTGTTTAATTAGACATCTCCAGGTTTAGACATCGTAAAATTTGTTCATTATAAAGAATTCCATTTAATTTTTGGAGATGTCTACTCAGTTAAAGACATTATGGATTTTAAAATCGATCGACTTAGCGATTTTTCTGTTAAATTTACCGATTAACTAGCCCAAGCAAAATCAAATTCTGAAGGTCGATTAAGTACTTCCTGATAACAAACTTGCGGTGGAAAGCCCGGATTAAAAATGCAAGTGGAAGCAATACAATAATTTTTATCCCAATAAGAGACAACTAGTACTCCTTCAGATAGAGGATCGTATTCTTTTACTAATTGTTCTGCATCGACTATTTTAATTAAGGGATCGTTTTGCACCATTATGCCCATTGGCAGATCGATGGAGTGGGAAAAATTAGTAGCATCGGGTAAATTGACCATAATCAGGCATCGACCGTGTTCTATCCATCCTTTCCAGGCGAGCGCACCTAAAACAACGTGTTTGGATTCTACTAATAATTCTCCACAGATTTGCAGCCCCATAATCTGCTCGGAAGCAAGGGAGCCTAATTCTTCTATATCTTCTAGGTGTGACTCGAATTGATAATGATTATGTTGGTAGTTCATAAAAAATGTCACCTAATATTACAAAACAAAAACCAGCAAGAATATTTTTTCCATTGGTACAAGGAAAACTTTTTTCTTAACTACCATCAGATGGATAGTCAGAATTACTTGAACGATGGAAAATCAACTTACTTCTAAGTTAGTGCGATTAAGTAAAGACTAAATCTGTCAGAAGTGACAAATCGTTACTCATACTCAAGAAGTGTAAAATTTATCAAAAGTAAGCCGATCGGCATTTCAGTTGAATGTTGAGATCGATCGCCAACTGGGGAAAGAAGGCGATCGATCTTAGATTGAGCGGATAACTCAGGATCTACCGGACTAATATCTGTAAAACCGTAATTCAATGTTTTTGCAAGCAAGCCGATCGCTTTCGCCTCAACATCGCCCACTTGTCTCTACAGGATTTAAAAAATTGGTTATGCAAACTCGACAATATTGTTACAGCAAATGGCAAAACATTATCGATTGCTTTAGACATTGGCAAATATCCCGATCGCGAGATGTTGCTGGAAGAAGAGAAGCTATTTTTGGGCGAAACTAGCGATCGCGTAACGCCCATACCCGTTTCCCACGAAGATTTGTTTACAGCGTTGCAAATTGGCGATCGCCATTTAATCGTCAAACTAGATATATTTAGATGTTTTTTTAATTCAGGTAATTGAGAGAAATAGAAACCCGGTTTCTTGAAGAAACCGGGTTTCTAAATTTGCTATAACTCCCCAAGAAATTATTTCATTGAAAAGCGAGAAGCGGGTAAACTAAAAAGCGCTTGAAAATTTGATATTCGTTCTGCGATCGGTTCTGGTGCGTAATCCCAAAGACTTTCATAAAAGAAGAAAGACACGCCCAAACCGCGATCCCGTGCAGCTTGTACTTTATCTTGAATTTGTTGTATGGGAATCGGTCGATTTCTCAACCCTGTTAAAATACCCACTCCAGTAGGAATTTGTTGTCGGGCTTCTGCAATTTCCGGGCGAACGATTTGTTCGACAAAACTTGATAAATCGGGACGATAAACTTGCACGATTAATTCATCGACAATTCCCTGACGTACCCACGTTAACCAATCTTGCAAATGGCTGTTGTAAGCAGTGTTATAAGGATTAGGAGCAACTGAAAAAATAGTATTAGGTTTGACTTGTTTGACCGCTTGATTCAATTGAGTCATGAAAGCGGTAATTTTGTCTGCCCGCCAGCGCACCCAGGAAGGGTCGCTAGGATTAGAAGGGGGATTTCGATCGGTTTCTTTTTTGTACAAAGCGATCGTGTAATCATCGTAGCCAAATGAGTTTGGCAAACTGGTGTGATCGTCAAACTGAATCCCATCTACATCATATTTAGTGACAACTTCCAATACCAAATCGGTGATGAATTTTTGCACTTCTGGATGAAAAGGATTCAGCCAAACTACCTCACCAGCAGCGCCGATAGAAGTTTGGCTACCGTCTTGTTTTTGGGTAATCCAGTCAGGATGATTTAATGTCAATTCCGATACTGGAGGTGCCATGAAACCGAACTCGAACCAAGGTATTACTAACAAGCCTTGCTGATGGGATATTGTTACTAGGTCAGCTAAGATATCTTGTTCTTGAAATCCTTTCCGAACAAAAGGTTGAATACCCGTTCGTCGTGCTACATCACTTTCATACAAGACGTAGCCAGAATTCCATACTACGGGATAGATGGTGTTGAAATTCAGTCGCGCTAGTTGACTGGTGGCTTCTTGGAGTTTGGGGCGATCCATGAGTATTTCACTGTCATTTTTGGTC
>CAZJJR010000120.1:0-13246 GCA_964546365.1 uncultured bacterium
TAGTTCGTTAGCTAATTTGCTGGCCATTGATTTTCCACTTCTCGATCTGGAAAATTGAATTAACCAGCGTAGCGCTAAAGTTGCGCCTCGGTCTGCCCGTACTTCCATCGGCACTTGGTACGTAGCACCACCTACCCGACGAGCTTTTACTTCTACTAAAGGCGTAGCATTTCGGACAGCCCGCTCGAAAGTTTCCAGCGGATCGCCACCTGTCCTTTCTTCAATGATTTTCATCGCATCATAGACGATGCCAGATGCTACCGACTTTTTGCCACTTTGCATCACCCGTCTCACCATCATGCTAATCAGGCGACTGTTATATACCGGATCGGGTGGTACGGGACGTTTTTGTACAAGAGTACGACGAGACATATTCAGCCTTCAGATTGAACTTAAAAACTTAGATGTTAGATGCTTTTCAGTTGTTTTTAGACTGTTGAAACTCCGCCAACTCAAGTAAGGCAGATTTTTAGCTGATTCAGTCTATTTACCAAACTCAGTTGCCTTTACCTGCCAGATGTTTTTGTTTTGCCAAGCTTTCAACCGACTACAAAGTCGTGTTTCGACTTGTCTTATCTTGCAGTTCAAAACCTCAAAGAAATGGTTTTTAGCTGTGCTTATTCTGTAATATTTACGTCTCTACCCAGCTTGCTTTGCGTTCTGATTTATACCCACATCCTTACTGCCTTAGAGATCTGCGGACAAGTTATAAGGTTAGTCCTGATTTGCCCGGACTGCTCCGTATCACTAAATACAAAACCCTTCACACTTAATTGTTAGATATTAAACTACATCTTATTTAGTGCTGAGGCTTTTTAAATCGGATCGGGCTTTCCCTAAGGGTTACGCTGCAAGGTAGGTATCGATTAAGCAACTGTTTGGCGATCGAACTTGCTTGGCTTGGAGGGTTAACAGCTAATACTACTTCGTAGCTTTAGGACGCTTAGTTCCGTATTTAGAACGGCCTTGTTTGCGATCTTTAACACCAGCCGTGTCTAAAGTTCCACGAATAATGTGATATCTAACACCGGGCAAGTCTTTTACCCGACCCCCTCTAATCATTACTACCGAATGTTCTTGCAGGTTATGGCCAATACCCGGTATGTAGGAAGTAACTTCAAAACCTGAGGTAAGGCGGACTCTCGCCACTTTGCGTAAAGCTGAATTGGGTTTTTTAGGAGTTGTTGTATAAACTCTTGTACAAACGCCTCTGCGCTGAGGACAAGCCTTCAACGCTGGAGATTTAGTTTTCTTACGTACTTTTTGGCGTTCATCACGAATTAATTGCTGAATTGTGGGCATGACCTCTTTTCTACAACGTTGGCTGTTTTAATTTAACCACAAATGGTAATTATATCCATTTTACTGGATATGCGTCAATGATTAAAAAGATTTTTATGGTAATTTTTTTTAATCGCTAGTAGAGAAGGAATTGCTGCAACCACAGGTTTTAGTGGCGTTGGGATTATGGAAGCGAAACCCACCACCCATCAAATCTTCTGAATAATCTATAGTTAGACCTTCTATATATTTTAAATCTCGTGGCGCGATCGCTACTTGCAGACCATCACAATCATATACGCGATCGTCCGGTTGCAGGTTTTGGTCGAACTCCATTGTATAAAACATTTCCGAACAGCCTCCTGGCTGAACTCCCAGCCTTAATAAGGAGTTTGGCTGTTTTGCTTTCGCACTGAGGCGTTTTATTTCAGCAGAAGCAGCTTTGCCGATCGCGATCATTATATTTACTCAAACACTTAGTTATTAATAGTCAGTACTTAAAATTATACAGACTGGGGGTTAAGCAATACTGTCTCAACCCTCAGTCTCAAAAGAAGCTTTACTTAGCGCGAGCATAATCATCTTGGAAACGGACAATATCATCTTCCCCTAGATATTCTCCATTTTGCACTTCGATCAAAATTAACGGAATCACACCAGGGTTTTCCAGACGATGAAGGGTACACTGAGGAACATACGTAGACTCATTACTACCCAGTAATCTTTCTTCATCTCCACAAGTAACCTTCGCAGTACCGCAAACTACTATCCAGTGTTCGCTGCGATGGTGGTGCATTTGTAAGCTTAAGCGGTGACCCGGTTTCACTTCAATCCGCTTAATTTTATAACCACGGCCTTCCTCTAAGGTAGTAAAAGAACCCCAAGGACGCAATTCTGTAGCAGCAACGGCATTAGGGTTAACAAATGGAGATAAGGAAGGGACTTGGGGAATTTCTTGTGATTGAACCATGATGTTGTTCCTTAGTAACTCGCTCAAATCAAGTAGTTTGATAGGTATATGAAGAAGAAGGTAAGGTTTTACTATAAGCTAGTAAATTTAGAAAACCCAATCCTCAACATAACAAAACCTCTCCCCTAAATGTCACTAGTTAAGTGGTCGATCGAGAGATTTATATCAATTCTTCATTTAAAGACCTTTTCCTTTAAAAAAGCTTTATCAACTTAGGGATTGACTGGCAGGAAAATCCCCAATCCATTATGAACGCGAGCGGCAGTACGAGGCGAACGATTGAGTAATTCTCCACCCAAATATAGACTAGTAGAACTACCTCCGTCTAGATTTAGCGCATCCACTGCACCCATAGTTTTCATTATTTGAGCGATTTCGTTTAAAGTAGGGCCAAGACCGCCAGTACGACTCCCAACAGTAGCAATTAAAATCGTATTCGATGCTGTACGCGCAATCGTTGAGCGATAAGCAGACTGTTGAATAAAAGCGTCGCGGAATTGTTCTGCCTTACCATCCAAAACAATTTGATTATTTAACAATAAAACCGGGCCTGCACCTAAAATATGAGGATAACGCTGAAATTCTAGAGGAACCGGGTAATTCTCTAATCGGACAGTAGAGCCTACTGTTAGGGAAGGTACTTCCGGATAGTTTCTGAAAGCTAGCAAATAACCATCTGGAGGAATAGAAAAAGATGTTTTATTATTTACTACTTCTGGGGGAGGATTGCGCTCGTATTTTTCAATAAGAGTTACTTGATTATTTTGTACTGTAACTAAAGTTTCCCGATCGGTAAGAGGCGTATAATTTTTGCCCCAATTACGAGTTAAAACCGCAATACCAGGTTGGACATAGCCGCTATTAACAGAAACAATTGGTAAACGCTCGCCAGTAGAAGTAATTAAGTTTTCCAACAGGCTAAGATGGCCGATTTTCACATCTCCATTATCATTCCAAGCAATTGCACCTCGATTCAAAATCGGGCTGGATATCCATTGGCCATCTCGACGCACTGCTCCTAAAGGTAACTGAGTATTACGATTAAAAAATCCTCCATTTACCGCTCCGGCAGCTTGCCAATGCTGAGCCATTTCAACTAAGGGCGTAATTCCTACTAAACTGTCTGTTTTACTCCAAATGGGTCTCAGTTTAACTGATTGACGCAGATTAATTTCTAAACATACTACTGGGAAACGCGAATCTCCCAAGCGCACCATCTGCTGCCTGTAGCGTAATCCCGGTGCCCACATAATATCTCTATCTATCATCACTTCAGGGGCGAGATCGATTACTAAACGGTATGGTGCTGGTAAAGACCACACTTTGGCACGCAAACCATTAGGGACTTGTAATTCAATAGTCGTTTGGTTTTGGTTACTTTGCAATTTGAGCGGTACAATTTCCGAGGGCGAAACCGTAGCAGGCGGAACGATAGGAAAAATTTCATTCTCTTCATCGCCGCCGGATAAAGTATTGCCATTTATTGGGTTGGTTCCGTCAGGGACTTTAGGAATGTATCGCTCTAGTAACATTGGATTAGCGATCGCATCAACTTTCAAGGTAAGTAAGGCACCTTCTTGGGTGACTTGCCAAGGAGTTGGCCCATTTAAATCCAAAACAATCCGTTTACCCTCAGCCTGTTTGCCCTGACGAATTTCCCGTACCATTGCTTCGGGGGAAGTAATCCGGAGAGTTTTACCATCAACCTTAATTTGCCAACCTTTCATCATTGCCAAATCGCTGATATCCAAATAGCGATATTGATTGGTTAACCAGGCGCTAAGCATTAAGGGTTCTATTTCTGGTTGGGAAAACCACTGCACTGGTTGTCTGTTAAAATTCCAAGTGCTGAGTAAATCTACTCCCATAATTCGCATTAACCCGATATCGCTAATTGCGGTGCGAATTGTGGCCGAACTAGTACCTATTTGCCATTGACTCCAAGCTGCCTGCCAAACTCGACCATTTAAAGAGATTTGCTTACCTTGCAAAATCAACTTAGGGCGGTTTGAAGGAGGTTGGGGAACTTTGACGGGAAGCTGTTGGTTTAGTACAGTCATTGGTTTGGCTAACACTAAATCTTCCTTTTTTCTAAGTAAAGAAGTTGCCATCCATAGAGAGAGAGTTACTATTGGCACTATTAACCAGGAAGAGGAAAGTCGGATTTTACGCTTTACGATCATGCTTCTTCAGCTTTTTTGTATGTGTATTCCCAAACAAAATACTAAGGACATCAGATGTCTCCAGTCTATATATAGAATATTTTTGTCATTCTCAAGCTATAAGGTGGAATTACTGTTTAAGACGAGACTGGAAGTACGTAGAATTAGCTGCCCTTAATTTCAGGAAACCATGACTGAAAGTTTAGCTATTGTTCGGGCTTGGATCGATCGTCAGAGTTCGATTATTGGAAAAATTGTGCTTATTAGTTATTTATTTGCTGATTTTATAGTTTTTCTTAAAGTAAGCTATTTTAGCCAATAATTACTATTCTTAAAATAATAAATCCTTGGCGATATCCGTTGCTTGCTAAAATATTATCCGTAAATCAAACTTGTAAGTAGCTGGGGATTTGTCTAATGAATTAGAAGATGGGGAGGTTTTGTTAGAAGTTAGTTTTAACAAAAGAGGCTAGTAAATTACCCACTGGGCTGAATGGGTAATTTCCGTATCAACTAGGGATTGCTTGACGAACGTATTTTTTATAATATTTTATTCTGCCATCTTAGCCAAAGCTCCCTCTCTCAAATGAGGTATTTAGGGAAAGGTTATTTTTGTGGCCATCAGGATAGAGTTTAGACGAGGATGAGAGCGATCGCGCCGCCAGAGTCTTAATCTTGGTATAAAAATAGATCGGTATTTTAGATGAATGGCCAACGGCCAAGGAAGTATTGTAAGGGTAAGTAGAATCAAGGTCGTGATTTGAGGGGAACTTCAAAACCCCTTAACCAAGCGAATTTTTACCAAATTTTTCGATCCTAGAACTGCCATTAAATCTAAGGGCTGTAGTTTTTAACCATCACTGAAAAAATCTAGATGACCAAATTAGACATGAACAACATGAATGATTCCACGACTAACACAAAAGTGCATCTTGCGAGCAGCCAATCTCCCTCTAGCCAAAATGCAAGAGTAGAGGAAAATAAGCATCAGGGATTTCCTTACCCCGGTCAAAAATGGCTGGTAGAAGAAAGAGATGCTTGTGGTGTAGGCTTTATCGCCAATCAAGATAACCAAGCCAGCCACGATATCGTCAGTAAAGCTTTGTCTGCGTTGGCTTGTTTGGAACATCGCGGCGGTTGTAGCGCAGATAGAGACTCAGGGGACGGTGCAGGTGTGATGACTGCTATTCCTTGGGGAATTGTTAATCAATGGTTCGCAGATCGTTATAAGCCAATGCCCGCTCGCGAAAAAATCGGTGTTGGCATGGTATTTTTACCTAAAGAGCCAGCACAAGCAGCAGTAGCGCGTCAAATCGTAGAAAAAGTACTCATTGAAGAAAATCTAACTCTTTTGGGATGGCGGGAAGTACCTGTAAAACCTGAAGTATTAGGGATTCAAGCTAAAGAAAATCAACCGTACATCTCCCAATTGTTTGTATCTTCTGATAATTTGAGTGGCGATGAATTAAACCGACATCTATATAGAGTACGTCGCCGCATCGGTAGAACGCTGGAAACGGAAACGCCTTTAAAATGGTCGGATGATTTTTACATTTGCTCGTTTTCCAATAGCACGATCGTATATAAAGGAATGGTGCGATCGGCAGTACTGGCAGAATTCTATCTAGACCTCAAAAATCCCCACTACGAAAGTGCTTTTGCCGTTTATCATCGCCGCTTCAGCACCAACACCTTACCCAAGTGGCCATTAGCCCAACCGATGCGCTTGTTGGGACACAACGGAGAAATCAACACTCTGTTGGGTAACATTAATTGGATGATGGCACGTCAAGCGGAAATTTCTCATCCAGTTTGGGGAGAAGGAATTAACGACCTCAAACCGTCAGTCGATCCTAAAAATAGCGATTCGGCAAATTTAGATAACGTACTAGAATTGCTGGTGATGTCAGGGCGCACTCCATCAGAAGCCTTGATGATGATGGTGCCGGAAGCTTATCAAAATCAGCCTGCTTTGGCTAATTATCCGGAAATTATTGATTTTTACGAATATTACTCAGGTATTCAAGAACCTTGGGATGGCCCTGCCCTGTTGGTATTCAGTGACGGTAAAAAAGTTGGTGCTACACTCGATCGCAACGGCTTGCGCCCCGCCCGTTATACCATCACCCGCAACGGTTTAGTTATCGTCGCCTCTGAAGCTGGCGTGGTCGATGTTCCCGAAGAAGATATTCTCGAAAAAGGACGCCTTGGCCCAGGACAAATGATTGCCGTTGACTTGCAAAGCCACGAAGTTCTCAAAAACTGGCAAATCAAACAACGGGCTGCTTCAGCTTACCCCTACGGCGAATGGTTAAAATCGAGACAAACTCTCAAACCTCAACCTTTCTCTGAAAAATCACCTCTGGATAGCCAAACGTTGCTGCGTTTGCAAACCGCCTTTGGTTACACCATAGAAGATGTGGAAATGATTGTCCACGAGATGGCATCCACTGGGAAAGAACCCACATTTTGTATGGGGGATGACATTCCTTTGGCGGTGTTGTCAGAAAAATCCCATCTACTATACGACTATTTCAAACAACGTTTTGCCCAAGTAACCAACCCAGCCATTGACCCGTTGCGGGAAAAGCTGGTGATGTCTTTGACGATGAAGTTGGGCGAACGGGGCAATTTATTGGAAGTGAAGCCGGAATCTGCCCGTTTGCTGAAAATAGATTCTCCCGTACTTGGAGATGCAGACTTAGAGGCTATTCGGAACTCTGAATTTGCTACGGCTGATTTATCTACTCTGGTGGAAGTTAACAGTGGGCCAGAAGGATTAGCTGCCGCCGTTCGCAGTCTTTGCCAAAAAGCAGCCGAAGAAGTTCGCAATGGCAAAAAGATTTTAATCTTGAGCGATCGAACAGGTGAAGGAATCGGCGAAGATTATACTTATATTCCACCTTTATTGGCTGTAGGAGCAGTTCACCACTACCTGATTGCTGAAGGTTTGCGGATGAAAGCTTCCCTCATCGTAGATACAGCCCAATGTTGGAGTACTCACCACTTTGCTTGTTTAATCGGTTACGGCGCTTCCTCTGTCAATCCTTACTTGTCTTGGGAAACAGTACGTGCTTGGTGGTACGATGCGAAAACCCAAAGTTTAATGGAAAGAGGGAAAATTACGGCTTGCACTCTGGATAAAGCTTTAAGCAATTATCGGAAAGCGATCGAAGATGGCCTATTGAAAATCCTCTCCAAAATGGGCATATCCTTGCTTTCCAGTTATCAAGGGGCGCAAATCTTCGAGGCAATTGGGATTGGCGAAGATTTACTCAACTTAGGTTTTAAAGGCACTCCCTCTCGCATCGGTGGTTTAAGCGTCAAGGAATTGGCAATGGAAGTGATGTCATTCCACCAAAAAGCCTTCCCCACCATCACGATTAAAAAGTTGGAAAACCTTGGCTTCGTGCAGTATCGTCCGGGTGGAGAATACCACATGAATAGCCCGGAAATGGCAAAAGCTTTGCACAAAGCAGTGGCAAATTACAAAGCTGTCCAAAATGGGCATTCTCAGACGGATTTAGGGAATGAGGAATCTGGCTACAATTACTATGAAATTTATCGGAAGTTGTTGAAAGAACGTCCGATTACGGCTTTGCGGGATTTACTGGAATTCACCAGCGATCGCGCTTCCATCCCAATTTCAGAAGTAGAATCAGTAGAAAATATTGTCAAGCGCTTCTGTACGGGCGGAATGTCCCTCGGTGCTTTGTCTCCAGAAGCCCATGAAGTGTTGGCAATTGCCATGAACCGCATAGGAGGCAAATCTAACTCCGGCGAAGGTGGAGAAGACCCGAAACGCTACAAAATTTTAGATGATGTGAATGAGGAAGGCAAATCAGCCCTGTTCCCTCATTTGAATGGTTTGCGAAATGGTGATACTGCTTCTAGCGCGATTAAACAAGTTGCTTCTGGTCGCTTTGGCGTAACTCCTGAATACTTGATGAGTGCCCAGCAGTTGGAAATCAAGATTGCCCAAGGTGCAAAACCGGGTGAAGGTGGACAATTGCCTGGGAAAAAGGTAAGTCCTTATATTGCCATGTTACGGCGATCGAAACCTGGTGTAACACTAATTTCTCCGCCACCCCACCATGATATTTATTCGATCGAAGATTTGGCACAGTTAATTTTTGACTTGCACCAAATCAATCCCAAAGCAGCCGTATCCGTGAAGCTGGTAGCCGAAGTCGGGATCGGTACGATTGCGGCTGGTGTTGCTAAGGCAAATGCAGATATCATCCAAGTTTCCGGTCACGATGGCGGTACTGGTGCTTCACCTCTAAGTTCGATCAAGCACGCAGGTTCTCCGTGGGAATTGGGATTGACAGAAGTACATCGGGTGTTGATGGAAAATGGTTTGCGCGATCGCGTTTTGCTGCGAGTAGATGGCGGTTTGAAAACTGGTTGGGACGTGGTAATGGGTGCTTTGATGGGGGCTGAAGAATTCGGCTTCGGTTCGATCGCGATGATTGCGGAAGGCTGTATCATGGCTCGCATCTGCCACACGAATAACTGTCCCGTAGGTGTAGCAACCCAGCAAGAACAACTGCGGAAGCGGTTTACTGGTATCCCAGCGCACGTCGTCAACTTCTTCTATTTCATCGCTGAAGAAGTCCGCAGTATTCTCGCCCATCTAGGGTTTAAGTCTTTAGATGAAATTGTCGGTCGCGCAGATTTGCTGAAAATGCGTCCGGAAGTCAAGTTAACTAAAACAGAAGCGCTGAACTTAGATTGCATTCTCCACTTACCAGATACGCGAGAAAATCGTGCTTGGTTAATTCACGAAGAAGTACATAGCAACGGGCCAGTATTGGATGACCAATTACTGAATGACCAGGAAATTCAAGCAGCGATTCGAGAACAAAAAGAAGTTAGCAAAACCGTTCGTGTGGTGAATACCGATCGCACAATTGGGGCAAGATTAGCCGGACAAATCGCCACTCAATACGGCAATAACGGCTTTGAAGGCCAAATTACCCTCAATTTCGTCGGTAGCGTTGGTCAAAGCTTTGGTGCATTCAACTTACCGGGAATGACCCTCAATTTAGAAGGAGATGCTAACGACTACGTAGGTAAAGGTATGCACGGTGGAGAAATTGCTATCAAACCTCCCGCAGGTGCGACTTATGACCCATCTCAAAACGTGATTGTGGGTAATACTTGCCTTTATGGGGCGACTGGCGGTACTTTATTTGCTCTCGGTCAAGCAGGAGAACGTTTTGCGGTACGGAATTCTGCTGGTAAAGCCGTGATTGAAGGTGCTGGCGACCACTGCTGCGAATACATGACTGGTGGAGTAATAGTTGTTTTGGGTAAAGTAGGTCGAAATGTAGGCGCTGGGATGACTGGTGGATTGGCTTACTTCTTAGATGAAGATGATAGCTTTCCGGAAAAAGTAAACCCCGAAATCGTAAAGGTTCAACGGGTAATCACGCCTGCTGGGGAAGAACAGTTGAAGGAGTTAATCGCTTCTCATGCTGCACATACTGGTAGCCCAAAAGCCAAAACAATTCTGGAAAATTGGGTAACATACTTGCCAAAATTCTGGCAGCTTGTACCGCCATCAGAAGCCGATTCTCCAGAAGCTAATCCAGAAGCAACAAGAGAGTTGGTAGTTAGTCAATAACGAACCAAGATGGCTTAGACATCACTAAAAAACTTTAACTCTACTCTAGGAAGCGATGAGCTTCCTTTTTTTTGGTATTAGTTCTCAAAAAAATTAGGTTGGGTTTTAGAGATTTTTTAACCCAACCTACAAGGTAGAAATTTACTTTTTAGTTTTGTCCGCCAACCCTTTCTTGATACAGACTAATAATCCGATCGGTAACTTCGGCTATGCTCAAACCATCAGTATTAATTTCAATGGCATCTGGTGCTTTTTGCAAAGGTGCAATGTCGCGGTTGCTGTCCTTCCAATCTCTTTCAGAAAGAGTTTGTTGCATTTCCTCTAAACTCAAGCTTTTTTCACCCTGATTTTTGAGGTCTTGCTGACGCCGCTTAGCTCTTTCTTCGACTGAAGCGGTTAGATAGATTTTTAATTCTGCGTCTGGGAAAACATGAGTGCCGATATCTCGACCTTCGACGACGATACCGCCCTTTTCGCCCCAAAGTTGCTGTTGTTTAACTAGTTCCTGACGAACGGCTTTTTGAGCAGCGATCGCAGAAACATTACTCGTTACTTCCGATGAACGAATAGCCTGAGTAACTTCCTGACCGTTAATCCACACTCGAAGGACGGGGGCTGATTTTAAAGATGATTCTCCAGAAGTTCCATCAAATGTAGTGTCTTCGCTTTGTTTAAGCTCAATTTTACATTTACTAGCTATTTCTGCTACTGCCGGTTGGTCATCAACGGAGATTCCTAATTGAAGCACCAACCAAGCGATCGCTCGATACATAGCTCCCGTATCTAGATATAGCAAGCCCAACGCTTGAGCTAAAGACCGAGCTATTGTAGATTTACCTGCTCCTGCGGGGCCATCAATGGCTACAATGGGCTGACGGTTTCTGAGTAGAACATTGTCTATGAGGCGAGTAGAACCCAACCTCGCTGCGATCGCCAAAAGTCCAACCTCCTCTATTTTGTCTAAAGGCATCAGTGTATGAGTATCTACTAATTCAACGTATTCTGGCTGAATAGCCGGAACCGTTGCTAATTCTAGCTCAGCTAGCGCGATCAATTCTTTTGTGCGGCGTTCGCCAGCTAGGAAAGCTTGTTCGGCCTTCTGTAAACTACGATACAACACTGCTGCCTGCTCTTTTTGTTCTGCTTTTAAATATTGATTACGAGAACTAAGAGCGAGTCCGGAAGGTTCGCGTACTATAGGACAAGAAACAATTTCTACTGGGAGGTTCAGATCCCGCACCAAACGCCGGATAATGGCTAGTTGCTGAGCATCCTTTTGGCCAAAATAAGCCCTGGTAGGTTGTACCAAATTTAATAACTTGGTTACGATCGTCGCCACTCCTTGAAAATGACCGATCCGAGAACGACCGCACAACACGGATGTCATCGATTCGGGAGGCACGACAGTTGTAGTAAGACTGCCTTCAGATGAGTTTATCCCAACTGCTAGGCCAATTTCTTCTGGAGTAGGTGCAAAAATAGCATCTACTCCAGCTTTTTCACATAGTTGCCAGTCATGTTCTAACTGGCGGGGATACTTTTGAAAATCCTCTGTTGGCCCAAATTGTAATGGATTAACAAAAATACTAACGATAACTATCCCGTTTTGCTGTTTAGCACGTTGAATAAGACTGAGATGGCCCTGATGTAACGCTCCCATTGTGGGAACTAAACCCACTTCCTGGTTAAAAAATCCGATGTAGGGAGTTAATCGTCCTGCCTCAACATTTGAGTGAGGACGATTAACGGCATAGTCTTGGATAAACGATAGTTGTTCAAGCTGGCTTAAACGTAAATAGCAGCGCAGTGCAGCAACTGTCGTAAAGAGTAGCACTACTAACTCCTGGTTCCAACCCAACTCGACCGTTAGTAGTTTATCGCTAAGTGCTAAATAAACCTACTTCCTTTTGGAAAGGTTTTTTTGCAGCCACTAAAACAACTCAAACCTTTGAAACAGGCTTTTAATTTCGATCGACAGCTACAGTTTCAGGTTTACCGAGTACCTCTAGATTAACTGGAGCCACTCCACTACCGATCATACCGATAACTCTTGCGGCGGCAGCGGAAAGGTCAATGATTCGACCACCAGAATAAGGGCCGCGATCGTTAATACGCACTACTACTGAAAGACCAGTGTTAAGATTAGTTACTCTTACCCGCGTTCCAAAAGGTAAGGTGCGATGGGCGGCAGTAAGAGCATTCTGATTAAATATTTCGCCATTAGCACTGCGATTACCATGAAAACCAGGCCCGTACCAAGATGCAGTACCTCTAGAGCGCGATACTACTTGGGGACTTCTAGAAAAAGCAATTCGCACGGGTTTTGGGGCAGGTTTACCTGCAATATCTCTTAATGGTTCCGCATTCCCTATTAGTCGCCGCAGTCGGTTAGTCACTTGCAGGGCATCTTGGGCAAGATTATTGGTGGTGTCGGGAAGCCTTGTGTTGGCGTCTATTTTTACCAGTTCTTCATCATCAACTTTAATGATGTAGCTTTCTGGCTGGGGTTGTACTCTCGCTGTGTTTCGTTCTGTTCGGAGATTCGGTGTTTCCCTGGAAGAGTTGTTTTCTGGATTCCAGATGACCGTGATAGTTTTCGCGTCGATATTGTCACGGCTTAGCTGATTTAGTCTGGCGGCGATCGCCGTGGCTCGCCAAACCGGATCGCTTTGTGAATCAGCTTTTTGTTCGGCATGATTACTGGTAGATGTTTCTTTGCTATCTCCAGTTTTACCTTCTTTGATGGTATTAATACTAGTTGAGGTTGTTCCCAAGAACGTCAGGACTGGAATATCTCGAACGTACAACGTGACAGCTTCGCGTCCTGCTAACTGGTGGGGTTGAATTTTGGCGATCGTAGTTGTATCGATGTCGCTTCCAAGTCGCGATTGATACTCGCCTACTTTAGCCACTTCTGGGGTTTGTGCATTAGCTTGAAATGTAGGAGTACCAGAATTCGTGGCATCAGCCTCATTGTAAGTATCGGCATTACTTACTTTCTGGGATTGGGAACCTACCTTGACTAAATCTAAGGCTTGAGAGTTTGCCTGGTTTGTAGGTTGAGAAGCTGTTAAATGATTAGCTTCTGTGGTGTTTTCAACTGCTATTGGTTGCTCAGCGTGAGTCGATGATGTCGCGCTGAGTGCAGTTGTTACCAAGGTGGCAATCAGGCCACTCCAAAGTCGTTGATTCATAAGCTTTTCG
>CAZJJR010000120.1:13286-16879 GCA_964546365.1 uncultured bacterium
AACATCAGTTGCTGCCTTGAAAGAATCGAGCAGGGGCTAGCACCCAAAATGTAAACTTTTCCCTCAATTCGTACTCGTTCCGTGTTTATTTCTTTATTTGGAACTGCAACAGGTTATCACGAACTTTTGTGTTTGGGGATCGGTGTTGCCCTGGATTGAACTATGTTTTCATGAAAACTTTACAGACTTCTAAATGGCGAATTTGCCTTGTAGTAATGGTTTGGGAGCTTTTTAAGGAATAAGAGCTAAAATAAAACTTTACCAAAAATTTACATAAAGTTTTCGCAATTTATGCGCTTGTTTATCCCTGCGAGCGGAAACTATTCACGTAGCGTGCCGCAGGCATAGCATAGAGGCTCGTAACATAGTTCTTGGTAGAATACAACGTGCAGTGATATGGCTTGGAAAATGCGATCGGGTCAGCTTATTTGTACCCGACGTAGTGACTCAAGCTGGAGTTTTTAGAATGGATTATCGAGAAGCGGGTGTTGATGTTGAAGCGGGTCGCTCTTTTGTAGAGGGAATTCGTACTTTAGTACATCGTACCCATCGACCGGAAGTGCTTGGTGGACTAGGTGGTTTTAGCGGTTTTTTCCAAGTACCAGCAGGATATCAAGAACCCGTTTTGGTTTCAGGAACGGATGGTGTTGGTACGAAACTAAAGTTGGCTTTCGATCTGAACTGCCACGATAGCGTTGGGATCGACTTGGTAGGGATGTGCGTCAACGATGTTTTGACATCTGGGGCAGAACCTTTGTTTTTTTTGGATTACTTGGCTACTGGTCACCTGGACAAGGCACAACTAACTCAGGTGGTTGCAGGGATCGCAAAAGGTTGTGAAATAGCTGGTTGTAGCCTTTTGGGAGGAGAAACAGCGGAAATGCCGGGTTTTTATGGATCGGGAGAGTACGATCTGGCTGGTTTTTGCGTGGGAATTGTGGAAAAAAGCCAATTGCTAGATGGTTCGCAAGTAAAAGTAGGCGATGTTGCTATTGGGTTAGCCTCTGCTGGAGTTCACAGTAATGGCTACAGTTTGGTGAGAAAGATTGTTGCAGATGGTGGGTTTAACTGGAGCGATCGTCCAACTCAACTAGAAGGCCAAACTTTAGGGGAAGTTTTGTTGACACCTACTAAGATTTACGTTAAGCCTGTCTTAGCTGCCCGCCAAGCTGGGTTGGAAATTCATGGTATGGCTCACGTTACGGGTGGGGGACTGCCGGAAAATTTACCTCGCTGTCTGGGAAAAGGGCAGTCTATTGAAATCGATTCCAGCAAATGGCCTGTTTTACCAATTTTTGATTGGATAGCTACCGCAGGTAATGTAAGCCGAAAATCTATGTTCGAGACTTTCAATATGGGAATCGGCTTTATGTTGTTAGTACCTTCCAATCAAGTTGACCGAACGATTAATTGGTTTGTGTCTCGCGACATCGCTGCTTATGCGATCGGGCAGGTGATTGCTGGTGAAGGTAACCTTGTTGGTTTACCTGACTGATTTAAAAGGCGGTACCCAGATTCGAACTGGGGGATAAAGGTTTTGCAGACCTCTGCCTTACCACTTGGCTATACCGCCGTATCTCAGGAATATCACTATAACAAATTTAGCATTTTCTGAAAACCCCAGCTAAAGAGAAATTTTGGTGAGCGGAAATTTCCGATCGCTTCTACAGAATAAGGGAAGTAAAAGAAAGGGAAATGCGTCAGTGCTGGGAAAAGGCAGTGATATATCCATCGAAATCGAACGCAAAAATTCTCGCCCTCTGTCCGTATTCTTCTAAACTGAGAATTCCTTCTTTAGAAATAAGAAAGTAATTTCTCTGGAAGCTTGACAATACTTAGGATGGCAGAGTTAAAAACCACAATGTTAACAAATGTAACAATATTGCCGTCAAAGCAGCTTGATGTCTTGACACCAAGCTTTCTAATCCATAGGATGATAAACATACCCGGGTAGAACGACTGATGAGTCATATGCAAGATAAACAAAAGGTTACGTTGTATCTTTCACCAGAGCTGCATCGTCAACTCAAAATAAAAGCCGCAATTGACTCAGAGCCGATGTCGGCGATTGCCGAAAAAGCCATTGTTTTCTACCTATCACACCCTGAAGTGGTAGATGAGATAGAGGCAATGTACGGGCAAACGCATCGGGTCTACAGTTGTCCGGAGTGTACGGGTTCGCTAGTAATGCAACAGGGAGAGTTAGTTTCCCTTAAGAAACAGCCAGGTGTACTGCCAGAAGAAGATCTCCCAGTTGAAAAGGTATCGGTAACACCGGAAACCGATCAACAAGGTGAAGAAGAGTTAGTCCCCTGCTAGAAAGAATGGCGATCGTCATAAAAATTAGCTAGGTAAAGCTCTATCTGAAAATTCTGGCAAGGTCTGCACCGTCTCTATTCGGTAGTTAGTAGGTCGTGGCGAAATGAAAGAAGAACTAAGCGTTCTGATTCAAGCTCAATACCCTCTGATCTACCTCGTTACTTCCGAGGAAGAGCGGGCAGAGCAGGCAATATCAACAATCGCTCAAATGAAACCTCAGCGACGGGTTTTTGTCTGGACGGTAACCCAAGGAATGGTCGAACACGGCCAACCTCGCAGCATCCAGCATAACACCGTTTCGCCACAAGCGGCGATTGAGTGGGCGATGAACCGACAGCGAGACCCACAGCGAGATTCTAGCATTTTCATCTTCAAAGATCTGCATCCGTTCTTTAACGATCCTCAGACAACGAGATGGCTGAGGGATGCGATCGCCAGCTTTAAGGGCACCCAAAAAAGCATCGTCTTGATGTCCCCGGTGCAAACAATACCTATAGAGTTGGAGAAGGAAGTTGTAGTTCTGGATTTCCCGCTACCGGACATGGCAGAGCTGAATCAGGTTTTAACCCAACACTTAGATACGGCTCGTGCTCGTAGACTGACCACGGAAGCGAGGGAAAAACTCTTAAGAGCAGCCCTGGGTCTAACCAAGGATGAAGCGGAAAAAGTATACCGCAAAGCTCAAGTTACCACAGGTCGCTTAACCGAAGCCGAAGTAGACATCGTTCTTTCTGAGAAAAAGCAATTAATCCGGCGTAACGGCATACTGGAATATATCGAAGAAGACGAAACTATTGATTCCGTAGGTGGCTTAGAAGAGCTAAAGAGATGGCTGAAGCAACGCTCCAATGCTTTTACAGAAAGAGCTAGAGAGTATGGTTTGCCTCAACCGAAAGGAATGCTGATCCTGGGCGTACCGGGATGCGGTAAGTCACTGATTGCCAAAACAACTTCCCGCCTTTGGGGTTTGCCACTGTTGCGGCTGGACATGGGAAGAGTGTATGACGGCTCAATGGTGGGTCGCTCAGAGGCTAATCTCAGAAATGCACTAAAGACGGCTGAATCAATTTCTCCAGTTATTCTGTTCATTGATGAGTTAGATAAAGCTTTTGCGGGTAGCGCAGGCTCGGCTGACTCCGATGGAGGCACTTCAAGCCGAATATTCGGTTCCTTCCTGACATGGATGCAAGAGAAAAGTTCTCCTGTGTTTGTGATGGCAACTGCCAACAGAGTGGAAAGGTTACCAGGGGAATTTTTGAGGAAGGGCCGTTTTG
>CAZJJR010000121.1:0-10314 GCA_964546365.1 uncultured bacterium
TATCATTTGCTACCAAAGATTAAATTAGGTTGATTAATTGTATTAATTCCACCTTTGATATTAATGCCCTGCCAATTTTCAATCACAGTTTTAACAACTTCCGCTACTTGGGGATTTTCCTGAGTTGCTGCCAAATCTTCGATCGCAGCTTTAATCTCCGGGTCAGCGTTCGCCGCTTGTTCCACTTTTTCCACCAAAACCGCCTCGCCGTAATCTAAAGGTTGCTGTTGGGCTAATTCTGGACGCTGGGCAGCTATTTCGATCGCACCCGCCGTATCGGGAAACCTGTCTTTGAGCAATTGCTTCAATTTCTCACTTCGATCCAATAACTTATCCATCACTATTTCTCCAGTCCTTTGCAAAGCGCCATTAGCTAAACCGATTAATATAAAAGTAGCGATCGCACCCGCAGTCAGCGATAAAGGTTCCATATATTACAGTATGAGGAAATATTTTACTTAGTTTTAGCTCAGGCGTATGGGATCTGCCAATGTTTGGGTGAAGGGGATGCGATCGCATTTTCACATAATGCGATCGCCCACATAACGCTCAATCAGTTAGACTCCCCTCTAAATCTTTCCAACAATTCCTCGCGAGAAAGCGTCAACAACAACCGAGTCAATTCTTGCGACGGTAATTGCAACATCAACGGTATCGCCCCAGCTAACACTTCATCCAGCGCACCAAATCGAATTTGTAGCAAATTTTCCACCATCTCTCGCCGTCCTTCTTGTAAAGTATCTTCTCGCCATTTCAGATAAGCTGGTGATAAGTTCATAAGTACCTCTCTGTCCTCTTCATCTAAATTTTGACTTGTTTGCAAGTTGATGTACCACCTACCAATAATCTCCAAAATATTCCTTCTAAAAGGATGATTGCTGGGTAGCGCTTCGATTTCTCGCACGGCTTGTTTTTGAGTCTCGCGCCGTCCCATAATTCGCAACCACAAAGTTGCTTCCGTCTGTGGTAACTGATTAATCGCCACCAGTGCCGTTTTCTGATATTCTGGCAAAAAGTAAACACCTTCCACCCAATTTCCATAACTATCCAATTTTGCGCCAAAACCATTTAGCAAATTTTCCGAACAGGTAGGCGATAAAATCCACAAAATTGGTAGTTCTGTTTCCGAAAGAGTATTATTTTCTCTTCTCGCTTTCCGCAAAAGTTCGCCATGCAGCGAATACAATTTAAGCAAGCAGTTCCTCACCTCAACTGGGTTAGGTTGATTCCGAAATGGTTCAAAGGAACAAGCAGAAGATGCCATTTGTGCCAACAAACCTAAAAGTTCTGGTTTCGTCGAAGGCGATGGTGCTGGGACAAACCAAACATCCACTTGACGGACTTCCGGAGATACATCCTTACTGGTTTCCACCTGTCCCAAAGGTGCTAATAATTCTTCTAAATATTGTTTAGCAAATTGGTCGTGAAGTTGTCGTGTCATTCGATTTCAAATGTTAGATTGAAATTAACTCCCCAAATAAATCTGTAAAGAATTTTTATCTTTTATTTTTTCTGTATTTTCTAGAATTAAATTTAATCAGACATAGGTGCTTGACGATTTAATCAAAGTATTCAATATAATATAGTAAATGATTGGTTGTTAAATGAGATATTAATTAATATTGCATTTACCAACCAATAATTGATTAAACTCCTCAATTAACTTAACCCGGCGGCCATTCCATCTCACGTCCGCCTAAAATATGTAAGTGCAGATGATATACAGTTTGTCCTCCATCTGGGCCATTGTTAATCACAACTCGATAGCCGTTAGTGAGTCCAGCTTGTTCGGCAACTCGTTGAGCAGTTAACAACAAATGCCCCATGATTTTGTGGTCTTCTGGTTGTGCATCTGCTAGGTTGGGAATTGGCTTTTTAGGAATGACTAAAATGTGAACTGGTGCTTGAGGACTAATGTCTTTGAAAGCAAGCGCTAAATCATCTTCATAAACAATATCAGCAGGAATCTCACGGCGGATGATTTTGCTAAAAATTGTTTCTTTGGCTTCACTCATATTGTTATTCCTGTTGAGCATAAGTTGGTAATTTTCTCAACATATAATTTCTCATATTTAGTGCAGTTGTCAAATGTATTTTGAAGAAAAATTTAATAGGCGGGACTGGGAATTAAAGATGGTGCGTTACGCTTTCGCTAACGCACCCTACTTTTTACTCGAATTTTTCGGGAAAATCATCAGCCCTCTCATTTATAATCAAAGAGTTGATATCTACGCTATAAGGATGAGTAAACCATTAGATACCAATCTTTCTATAGAAATTGGCAAAGCAATTAAAAGCAAGCCAAATGATTTTTTTAACAATGCTTACAAAGCAGCATTGGCAAATAAAAAATCTATGTACGTGCAAGGTTTTTTAGTTTTTCCTGGTTATCCATATAAACCACTCGAATATGGTTGGATCGAGTTAGATGATTCGATTGTCGATCCATCGTTGGCGCATCTGGATAAAAAACCTGAAGAACTATACTATTTTCCAGCCCATCGCCTACCTGTGAAAAAGTTAGAAGCACAAGTAGAAGAAGCCAAAGAAGATTATCCAGAAGACGAACCGCTACCGGTATATGGTGATATGCCTTATGAATATTACGGCGATGTGATGCTAGGGGGAACAGATTATAAAGTTGCTTTCGATGAAGCACTTGCTAAGTCAAGAGAGTTGAATAAGCCAAATCAAAATTAGATAGAAGGATGAGGTAACATCAAGTTCGATCGCAGGGGCGGGTTTAGCAGATAATACTTAATTACAACAAACTAATTTGTGACAAAACCCGCCCTTACTATGCTATGGATTTTTCACTGCTGAAAATAGGGCTGAATAATCTAATTCTGCTAAACCCATTTGTTGGGCTATTTCGAGAATTTGCCGTACTCCTTCCAAGCTGTTGACATTTAGCCCAAGCGATTTTGCTTCCGCTAGGAACAGGTTAGTATCTTTTAGCAAATGTTTGGTGGGGAAATTCGGATTGGCATAATTTTCATCCAACATTCTGGATAATTTTTTGTCAAATGTTGGTGCATAAAGGGCGCTTTGGCGGAGGATTTCCATGAAAGTTTCTACTTCCACTCCTTCTTTCTGCACAAAACCTAAACTGAGGGCAAAAGTAGTGGTGAGGGAGGCAATTAATTGATTGAGTGCTAATTTAATTGCCGCAGCAGTACCAACTGCACCAATTAAACGAGGTTCTGGGCCAAAATTTTGCAGCAAACTGCGCCATTGTGCAAATTGTGCGGGAGAAGCGCCTACCATGACGATCAATTTTCCGGTTTGTGCTTCGGGAATACTGCCTAACACTGGTGCTTCTAGATATTCGCCACCAGCTGCAACTATACGATCGCAAATTGCTACACTTTCCGTAGGTGCGATCGTACCCATTTGAATAATAGTGCGATTTTTCAGTTTGGGCTGACAAGTATCTGAAAATAAAACTTGCTCGATCGCACTAGCGTCTGTCAGCATGAGGATAATACAATCAGACGCTTCTATTACCTCGACTGGAGAAGATGCAATTTCGACACCCACATCTCTTAGCGGTGACAGCTTCGACTCAGTACGGTTATAAGCAACCACTGAAAAATTTGCCGACAAAAGCCTTTCCACCAAAGGCTTTCCCATTAAACCAGTTCCCAAAAATCCGATTTTCACGTTTAATTATTAGAATCAAAAAGGACTTATTTAAAATTTAAAGGAAAGTCGATGGATCGTTCTAAAATTGTGGCAATTATCACCGGTGCCATTTCTCTCATACTTGCCATTGCCTATCTAATGTTAGTACAACTGCTAGATTTTCGCGGCCCGATGATTCCCGCACCCCAAAGTCAATTACCAACTGTACAAATGGAAACTGCTTCCATTCCTGTGGAATTAAATTTTTAAATAGTTTGTAGTGAGGAATTCAGTCCTCATTCCGAGGACTAAAGTCCTCACTACAAACTTTTACTAAACAACATTGATTGGCTTTGCTTTACCCGATTCTAGATGAGTAGCTTTGAGACTGTGATAGGCAACTAACAACTGAGTTAATGCCAGGGGATAACTTTGCAAAATTTCTCCGGTCGTGCCAGTAATTTTACCCAAATCCGGGTTAGTTTCCCGGTTACAATGCGGTAACAAATCGGGAATTTCGTGACACAAAATTCTTTCTAACTTACTCACTTGTGCGGCAGTAGCATGACTATCAATTTCCAACACGTCAACGGGTTTCCCCATATCTCTATCTAATCCTAAACGGATTGCTTGTTGAGAATCAACGCTGCTTTCATCCAAAATTTTCGTAAATTCCGGATGGGGAATTGTTGGTCTAAGTATTAAACGCACGTTCAAGTGAGAAGATTCTTCCTCTAAAGCATCGCTAGGTGGATAAAAAGAAACTACCACATCTGCCCATTGCCTTTGAGGACGGATAAATTGTTCTGAATCTGGTTCTCGTTTTTCTAATTCTGCAAGTACCTGTTCTTTGGTATAACCTCGCTTCAAAGTATCTCGCTTCACCTTCCATTTTGCCCGCAGTGATTCTGGCGGTGCTAAGTAAACTTTTACATCAAAACAATCGCGGGCAATGCGAGTAGAATAACCGAGTAATCCTTCAATAATTACATATTTGCTCGGTTTTATATAAAGCGGAGCTTCAAAAGTACCGGTTTTATGGCTGTAAACTGGTTTGAGAATCGGTTGTCCGGTACGTAGCAGACTCAAATGCTGCTGCATGATATCTAAATGATTGCAATCTGGATGCAACGCGGTAATTCCCAGTTCAGCACGCTGCACTCTGTCGTAGCGGTGATAATCATCCGTACAAATAACCGTAACGTCCTCTTCCCCCAATACCTGGGCAATTCCTCTAGTCAGCGTGGTTTTCCCAGCGGCGCTATCGCCAACGATGCCAAGGATAATGGGGCGAGAACTCATAGTTTTTGCTCTATGGATGTGAAGAGGATTCTTATATTAAGTTAATTTTACGGGGTTAACGGTCATAGAATCAATCAATGTCAACGATTTTGTAATATAAAAAAGCTTAAAGAAATTTTGATAGGGATATGAGCGATCGCAGTTACGCTATTGTTGGTACTGGTGCGCTGGGCGGCTTTTACGGTGCGCTTTTGCAAAAAGCAGGGCTGGATGTCCACTTCCTGCTACGCAGCGACTATCAACACGTCAGTCAGTATGGTTTAATCGTTGATTCAAAAGATGGGGACTTCACCCTACCCCAGGTTAATGCTTATGCTGATGCGAACAAAATGCCTCAATGCGATGTGGTAATCGTGGCATTGAAGACTACCCTAAATTATTTATTGCCAAAATTATTACCAAATTTAGTTAAGGATGATGGGGTGGTTTTGGTATTGCAAAATGGATTGGGAGTAGAAGATGAAGTTGCCACCATTGTTGGTGATGAAAGAGTAATGGGTGGCTTGTGTTTTTTGTGTTCCAATAAAGTAGGTGCGGGACATATTCATCATTTAGATTATGGTGAAATTACGCTAGGAAAATATTTTACTAATTATCAACCTTGTGGCGTCACCGAACGGTTGCGTCAGATTGCTAATGATTTCCAAAATGCGAATATCCCGATTAAATTAGCAGAAGATTTGTTGCTGGCGCGTTGGCAGAAATTAGTTTGGAATATTCCTTATAATGGTTTGTCTGTAGTTCTTGATGCCAGAACCGATGAGTTGATGGAAAATACTCATACTCGTGCTTTAGTCAAACAGTTGATGAGGGAAGTGGCGGCGGGTGCTAAAAGTTGCGATCGCATAATTCCCGATAGCCTGATCGAACTCATGCTCGATCGCACTCTCAAAATGAAACCATACCGCACCAGCATGAAAATTGACTACGATGAAAAGCGCCCGATGGAAGTAGAAACCATGTTCGGCAATCCATTACGTTTAGCTCAAAAAAATGGGATTGACTTACCCCGAATCGCCATGATTTATCAGCAATTAAAATTTTTAAATGAGAAAATTTGTGCTTGAATATTTAACCAAACTCTGAAGTATAAATAATTAATTATCAAATTGGTTGTTCAGCTTGGTCGAGCGTTAAAGATAAGCTCGTTTAGTGTAGCATTAAATATCATTTGTGATATTCATTCGGTATATACCCAGAGGTAGAAACTATGAGATTTCTATATAATGAACATATACAAAGATGGAGCGTTACCTCTGTGAATTACCTCTCTGAGGATCTACTTATTCAAGATGAACTGCAAGCACTTTGGGGTAACAGTTTGACAGCGCTAACTCCAAAGCAAAGAAAAATGGTTCTAGACATTTTGAAGCAAACAAAAACCTACTCGAAAATTAAGCAAAAATGCTTAAGCAGCAAAATCATCAATACGCAAGTATGCTTTTACAGCTATGGCTGCTTTTAATGGTAGAACGTGAAGCAATGCAAAGCAAACGAACGAGACAATAGAATAAAATTCATGTGCATAGTAAAATCAGTCCCTAAGAGCTTTCTTATCTGCGTACCCTACGGGAAGGCTATCGCCTATATCTGCGTTTATCTGTCTTAATCTGCGGTAAAAATTTAAACCTTGCTTCCCACAGATAATTTTTTGCATCAAAGATGCGATATAAAAATGATAATTACCAAATATTTTAAATATCCAAAATTACCAATGCCATCCAACCATCATCAGTTTTTTCCAATTTAAAACGATGTAAAGTCACCGCTTTTACATCTACCCTTTGTTCGTGACGTTCCGGGTCGAGTTTTTCTCCTTTTGTTACAGCTTCTAGATGATATAAATTATCCTTTTGTTCGATCTTAACTTGCTGCGCTCTCAACAGAAGTAATTCGCTATCCTTATAATAGATAAACTCTTGGAGAAAGTTAAACAGTAACATATCTAATTCATCGTTCTCCAAGGTGAAAATTCTTTCCTCCTCTAATTCTATCGCCGCCAAATTATCAATCATCGCGTTGACGGTAGCATCGCCTGCTGCGATGAAAACTTCCGACAAATCTTTGCCTTTAGCTTCAAAAGCAATATCTGCGATCGCAATATCTTCTAAAAACTCGTAAGGCATAAATTATTGCTCACATAATTTTAAACGATTCAGGATATCCGCTTTTTTTTCATTCACTTGTTTACCGATAAAAACCAACTCGGTTGCTTCTTGTTCAAACGCCTCCAAATCCCAACGTCCTGCCACAAAATTAAACAAATAAATCTCCGCATCAAATCTGACGAAACCTTTAGCGCGATAAACATCCGCACCGAGATTATCGGCAAAATATTCAAAACACTGACGATTGAAATTAGCGTCAGTTTTGTAGCTGAAAGAATCAAATTCCGGTTGATGGACGTGATGGGGATGGGGTTGCACTCGTTCTCGTCCGATACCAAACAGCAAATCCGGATCGACTTGACAGCGTTTGGCGGGTAAAATCGATGCCAATTCATTGATCGAAAGCAACTTATCTTGAATTTCTTTTAAATCGCTTTCCGATACCAAATCAACTTTATTTAAAATAATCGTATCTGCTGCTTCGATTTGAATGCGAGTGGTGTGACCGACTCGCGGATATTTCACCATTCCGTCAGCATCAATTACCGTTACTACTCCATCGAGTCGCACCCTTGGCAAACTTTCTTGAATATCAAAAACTAAAGCATCCGGTTCAGCAACTCCGGTAGTTTCTACTACTATTTGATCGGGATCGACAGCATCGATAATTTCATTTACCGCCGCTTCAAATTCTCCCAACAGGGAACAGCAAACGCAACCACCACCCAAGTCTGCCATTTCCACGTTTTTTCCGGCGATAATTTTACTATCGATCGCAATTTCGCCAAATTCATTCATCAAAATGGCAATCTTTTTCGGAACCGTATCCAAAACGTGACGCAGCAGCGTAGTTTTTCCGCTACCGAGTGGCCCTGTAATGACTGTTAGCGGCGTGCGAACCTGCATAAATTATCCCTTGATATTTCCAATTGGTGAAAAGCGAACGACTTTTTTACAAAGTCCGGCTAACTCAGTTGCTTCAATCACATCATCGATATCTTTATAAGCGCCACCCGCTTCTTCTGCTAACCCCGCCCAAGAGGTTGTGCGAATGTAAATTCCCTTATTTTCTAACTCTTTTTGCAGTTTTTGTCCTTGCCAAGTTTTCCGCGCTTTGGTACGACTCATCGTTCTACCACTGCCATGTGCGGTACTGAAAAAAGTTCGATCGCCAGTAGGTACACCTGTTAGCAAATAAGAACCAGTTTCCATACTGCCGCCGATAATCACCGGTTGACCGACTGCTTGGTAACGGGCGGGAACATCGGGCATTCCAGGGCCAAAAGCACGAGTAGAACCTTTACGATGAACTAATAGCGATCGCATTTTTCCATCTACTAAATGCTGTTCCAATTTAGCAGTGTTATGGGCAACATCGTAAACCATGTGCATTCCCAAATCCTCAGCCGAAGTGCCGAATATTTCCGAAAACACTTCTCGGATGCGATGCAAAATCACTTGGCGGTTGGCAAAAGACATATTTAAACCGCATTTCATCGCCGTAAAATATGCTTGTCCTTCCGGAGAATTGAACGGCGCACAAGCTAATTCCCGATCCAAAATTTTAATTCCATACTTGCTTTCCATTACTTTCAGGAAAACTTGCAAATAATCGGTTGCCACCTGATGGCCAAACCCCCGACTACCGCAGTGGAACATCACCACCACTTGATCCGGTTGCGTAATCCCAAATACCTTAGCCAATTCCGGATCGAAAATATTATTTTTATGGGCAACCTGAATTTCTAAATAATGATTACCAGAACCTAAAGTACCGATTTGATTAAAGCCTCTATCTATTGATTTTTCACTAATCTTAGAAGAGTCAGCCCCTTGAATGCAGCCGTTTTCTTCAATTACGTCCAAATCTTCTTCCCAACCATAACCATTGCGAACGCACCACTGCGCCCCCTGTTCCACCACTCGGCGAAATTCATCCCGCGAAATCTTCACAAAACCCGAACTTCCTACTCCCGCAGGCACTCTTTCGTAAAGTCTATCTACCAGTTTTTTAATATGAGGTTTGATATCTTTATAAGTGAGATTGGTTACTAATAAACGCATCCCGCAATTAATATCGAAACCAATACCCCCTGGCGAAATTACGCCCCCTTCTTCCACATCCATTGCCGCTACTCCCCCAATCGGAAAACCATAGCCAAAGTGTCCGTCGGGCATACATAAAGCGTACTTAGTTATCCCTGGCAAAGTTGCGACGTTGGTAATTTGGTCGTAAACTCCATCATCCATTTCTTGAATAATTTTTTCCGTGCCGTAAATGCGAGCGGGAACGCGCATCCCCTCTTTATAAGAAACTGGTATTTCCCAAATAGTATCAGATATTTTGTTAACAACATTCATGATAGACATGGGCATTTCTCCGCAATTTTTATCGGCCAGTGTAATATTTAAACCTTTTGATGGAGGAAGAGATTTTAATGATATATTTCTGGGATGGATTTTCCTAAATTTTACCAGATTTATTTAGTACAGTGCTTTCCAGGTAAATGGGGTACATAGAAACCCGGTTTCTTGAAGAAACCGGGTTTCTATCCTGTACTCTATGCCAATGAAATCTGTTGTATCTATCAATATAATACTTTTTTTTAGCGATTCCTCGTTCTTAAGAGCTAGTTTAACTTTATTTACTTTTCTTCCAAAAGAGCTAGGCCAAACAATCTAGATTAAAAAAACTTTTTCTATTTTCATTTTTCGCGATTACTGAATTAACTATCTAAGATAATTAAGGCTTTAGCCTCAAAACATTGCTCCCAGGTTAAACCTGGGAACTAAATATCGACTCTGAAGCCGCACTGAGCTTATTGCTATTCAACCACGAACTACGAATTAATCAACCTTACTGCACAGCTACTTCATTAATGGCTGGACATTTAACTTTCGTACCCCCTAAACCGCAATATCCATTCGGATTTTTCGCTAGATACTGCTGATGGTATTCCTCAGCATAATAAAATTCAGGAGCATCTAGAATTTCGGTAGTAATCTGGCCGTAACCTGCTTTGGTAAGTGCCTGTTGATAAAGATCTCGCGATGCTTCTGCTAGCTTTTTTTGTGCTTCCGAGTATACGTAAATACCGGAACGATATTGAGTGCCAACATCATTTCCTTGGCGCATTCCTTGGGTAGGTTCGTGATTTTCCCAAAAGACTTTCAACAGTTCTTCGTAACTAATGATTTGCGGATCGAACACGACGCGCACCACTTCATTGTGTCCTGTCATTCCGCTGCAAACTTCTTTATAAGTGGGGTTGGGAGTGCT
>CAZJJR010000121.1:10347-14237 GCA_964546365.1 uncultured bacterium
AAAAACACCATTCAGCTGCCAGAATTTTCGTTCGGCTCCCCAAAAACAGCCCATCCCAAACATCGCCATTTCCATACCATCGGGAAAAGGAGGCACGAGGGGGTTTTTATTCACGTAATGATGCGCTGGCACTGGCATCGATTGCGATCGTCCAGGTAATGCTTCTTCCGGGGTAGGAATCGTCAGTTTTTTACCAAATCCGAATAGTACCATGAGGTTTGACTCTGCTGTTGGATAGACTTTTTTACCTTACTTAATATTATGTAATAAATTTAGCTGGAAATGGCAAGCTTAACTGGATTTACCGATCGCGATCACGATTGCCATCTCATCACTAATCAAATATCATTTATTGTTAAATAAATTTATTTTTTATTTTATAATTATAGCATATATTTTTAGGTTTGCCATCGAATATGAATGTATCAAACCATTTTTCAAATATTCCCTCAGTTTTTTCTCCTCAATAACATTGATTATCAAAATTAATTAATTGTTCTCCCACTTTCTTAAACATTTCATCCACATTAGTACTTGTTTTGGCTGATGTAGGATAAATCCCCATAATTTGAGGATGATTTTTGATGACAACCTCTTCTATAATTTTTGTAGCTTCTTTCTGTTTGACTAAATCAGATTTATTTAAAGCGATCGCAATTTTTCCTTGAGGATTAATCGATAAAAAAAGTTGGATATATTCGCTCAACCGTTCGATCGTTGAATAGCGTGTAATATCTGCAACAACGATCGCTGCGCTAGCCCCTTGCAAATAGTTTGGCGTCAGATAATTAAACTTAATTTGGCCTTCTATATCCCAAATAACAAATTGTAAACCACTCTGCTCGTAATGATTGATTTTTTTCAGATTAATTGTCTGACGAGAAATTTTAACACCGATGGTAGAAAGATACCGCTCGCTAAATTGCCGATCCACGTAACGACGAACTAGACTAGTTTTACCGACAGCTATTTCACCAAGTAAACATAACTTTTTAGATATAATGAACATTGTTACATCCTTGGTAAATACTTTTATTCGATCGATCTGAGTGCCACCCTCTTTAAATTAATCTTAAGCTAATCAAAACTTAAGCTGCTAGTTACTGCCAAAAAGCAGAAAACAAATAATTTGACGTTTTTTATTAAAACTTGAAAAAGTCCCACTTAATTATACATTAGCTTAACTTAACTTATATGATAAGATTATATATAGCTTGTAAAATCTGGAAATCATTAAGCTTTCTTTAAATTTTGTAATCACAACAATCAAATTTAAGCAATCGCAAAGCCGTGGAAATTGGCTACTAATCTAAACCACAACAACAGAAAAGTTTCGATCGTACTAGCTATTCGATTTCAGATATTAAAGGGCAAATTGTTAATTGGCTATATCAGCCACGACATCAAGGGAATATTACGGAACTTTTCACTAGGTTATGTATTCATTTTAACAGGCTTCTGGCGGCAGCATCTATATAGCGTTCATAGCTGCCGCTTTTTTTAGTCTACTTGTTCCCGCATGGGCGATCGCTACTGGTGTCACCTCTCATACTAAATCCGGGTAAGCTACCCTCGTTATTTTTGGGGAAAATGGCAAAGGGGAATTAAAAGAGCGGGAATAACATAGCGGCTGAAAAAAAGGGTATTAAACCCAGATTTAGTATCAGTCTAAAGAAAATATAAGCAAATTCCTGTATAAAGAAAATATAAATTAAGATAAATCCGGTCTCTTCTGTAAATAGATAAGGGTAATAGACGATCCTGACGTCCTCAGAAAACCCGGTAGTTATCCTACGGGTTTTTTTATTTAATAAATGCTTTAGAGTCTCGGTTACCTTGTAAGTATGGTTGAGTTAAACTATTAATCGGCAATTCAATCATAAAGCAGGTTTTTGCGTGGGAGCTTTCTACTTTAATTAAGCCTCCTAAATGGTCTGCCAATCGTTTTACTAACGCCAACCCCAAACCAGTTCCTCCATGCTTCCAACGATCTGTATGGGGAATGCGGTAAAATTTATCAAAAATTCGAGGTAACTCCGCAGGGGGAATTTCCACTCCCGTGTTAGTTACTTTAAATTGGAGCGACTTCAAGTTTCGACTGACAGAAATATTAATTTGTTCGCCATTGGGAGTATATTTACAAGCATTAGTCAGCAATTCAGTTAAAATTCTTTCTACGCAAAAAACGTTGGATATCAACATTGGCAGGTCTTCTGGTAAGTCTAGTTCGAGAGATTGTTGGCGTTTTTCAATACCTTCCATAAACGACTCGACCATTTGAGGTAGCCAAGTTTTAACATCAATTACTTCTACTAATAAAGGTTCTTCTCCAGCTTCTAACTGTTGTAGCCTTAGTAAATCATCGATTAGTTTAATTTCTTCATCGCAATGGTTTTGTAAAATAGGCAAATAACCAACCGTTGCATTATGCTTTTCTTCTAAAGAAGCAGTACGATCGAAAATTAATTCTAACATTTGGAGCATCATCTTGATCGTAGTAATCGGCGTCCGCAACTCATGGGAAACCGTGCAAAGAAAGTCATCTTTCAATTGATTGACTTTGGCTAATTCCGCTACTTGTACTTGAGCAGCTTGATAAAGTCGAGCTTGACGAATTGCGATCGCGCACTGAGAAGCCACCTGTTGGATCAAATGTATTTCTAACTCATTCAACTTCCAGCGTGGCGAATTAATTAGCCAGAGGTCGCCTACCGTACCTTCACTATTAATCATCGGACAAGCAAACATAGTCACCCGTTTTTCACTCGAACTAGGCGTTATGTTGCAAAAGAAAAAATATTGCCCTTGTTTTAGTTGCTGGTAAATCTCCGGATATTTTTCCATATGGATCGTTCGACCTAAATATCCAGACCTTGAAACAGCGTATTCGTAACAAACTCTAGAAATATTATTTTCGTTATCGTATAGTGCTGCATTACAACAACTAATTCCTAAGGTTTCCGCTAATTCCCGTACCGCCGTTTGCAAAATTTGGCCTTCATCTAAACTATCTCTTACTTTGTCAGTAATTCGCCTGAGCGTAGCTTCAAATTTAAGAGCTTGCTTTAATTGAGCAGTACGTTCCTGTACCTGATGTTCTAAATAAAGATTTAGTTGATCTACTTGGCGATCGAGTTTAGATTTTTGAATGAGTAGTCTGACGCGCTGACATAAAACCGTCCAATGAATCGGTTTAGTAATATAATCAGTAGCACCTGCGGCAAAAGCTTGGTTAACCGATTCAGAATCGTTTAAAGCTGTAATCAATAAAATCGGAGTAAACTTGCTGTTAGGCATTGCGCTTAAATGACGGCAGCAGGTAAAGCCATCCATTACAGGCATCATCGCATCTAATAAAACAATATCTGGACGGAAAACACCGTAAGCTTCTAAGCACTCTTGTCCGTCAAATACCTGTAAGACACGGTATCCTTGCATTTGCATTACTTCTGACAACAAGGCTCCCACCACTTCGTCATCTTCTGCAATTAATATAGAAGCTGGCTCTTGTTGATTGTCTGAGTAAGGCTTGAATTGGGAAGCTTTTGGAACCTGAGACGGAATCATTTTTTACAAAAAAGATGCTTTTAATTAGTCTGTATGCTTATTTTTAAGGTAAATAGTGAAGAAATGGAGATGGATTTCCTTCCGAATCACTAGAGACCTTTTTCTTCCTGCTTTGCTTGGATTTTTACCATAAAAAGAGAAAAAGAACTTATTTTAACAATATATATATTTTGTGAAGGTTGTATGAAGTATTAAGGGTTACTTTACATAACTTAGTAAACGTTCGGCTTTGCCTAAGAAAAGCCGCCAACCCTACCGAACGATTTTGCAGTCGGGTGATTTGTTAAATGCTTAATCTTAGGACTTACGCACTCAGCCAAATC
>CAZJJR010000121.1:14284-16847 GCA_964546365.1 uncultured bacterium
AGACCAACGAGATTTCGTTTCAGTGCGTAAGTCCTAAATCTATAGGGCTTACGCACTAAAACTCTGTTTCTATGAAAAATCGTGAGTTTGCTAACCAGAGATTTATACGGAAAGCGGGTTTCTAGCCCCATCGTGCGTAGATACCGACTCTATCTCCTATGCCCCTATCTCTCTCATCAGGTGCTTAAGTCCTGTTTCTTTGAGATGCCTTTTGATTAGCTAGCTCAACTGCTAAAAGCAAAGCAGCTTTTATACTAGCCGCATTCGCAATACCCTTTCCCGCAATATCAAACGCCGTTCCGTGATCCGGGGAAGTCCGGATAAACGGCAAACCAATAGTAGTATTGACGGCGCGATCGAAAGCCATTAATTTAACGGGTATCAAGCCTTGATCGTGGTATAGCGCTAGGTATCCATCGGCTGTACTTGGTATATTTCTTTTTCGATCGTTTTCCCCACTACCGTACCAAGCTTGTCCTGGCTTTACCCACAAAGTATCGGGTGGCACAGGGCCATCTAGAATCAGACCGGGTTTGCGATCGCGTTCTTCCTCCAACCAAGGAATCAGCCAATCTTTCTCTTCCCTACCCAATTGTCCCCCTTCGCCACTGTGGGGATTTAAGCCAGCGATCGCAATAGTTGGTTTAGCAATTCCGAAATCTTCCTGCAAACACTCTAAAAGCAAATCCAGTTTTGCCCTCATCAACTGGGGCGTCAGCAATTCCGGGACTTGGCGCAAAGGGATGTGAGTAGTAGCCAGTAAAGTACGAAGCGTCCAACCAGTATAAGGCGATCGCGCGACAAACAACATTCCAAACCGCTGACTGTTTGCCTTTTGCGCCAACAATTCCGTTTGCCCCGGATAATCATAACCAGCTGCTTTCCATGCCGACTTCGCGATCGGCCCGGTTACAATAGCGTCAAACTCACCTGCCAGAGTCCGCGCGATCGCATTTTCCATAAAAGCAAAACTCGCCGCACCGCTAGCAGCATCACCAACCCCAACCGCAATTTTTTCAGCTTCTCCATCTAAAGCAACATCCAATATAGATAGCTGCTCCGGATCGGCTAAAAAATCTTTAATCCCAGCATAATTAGCTAAATCAGCGTAAATTTTAGTCAGTAGTGACCGACTGCCTACTACTGTCACATCGCAATTTTCCCTAATTTCCGAATCTGCCAGCGCTTTCAGAATTACCTCTGGCCCAATGCCTGCCGGATCTCCCAAAGTCACTGCTAACCGAGGACGCCAATCTTTTGTTGTCAATTTCACAGACTTCCGAGCGAAAACTTTTCCTACTTTTTATTTTGCTGCCATTAGCTGCGGATCGATCGGCCAGTTGTTTTATCAAAAACTTGAGTTTAAAACCCCATCGTTCTACGACGGCTTTCCGATACAATCTTCGATAAGCGGGAACGAAGATGTAGTCGTGGCATACGAACTCACACGCTGTATAAAGGCTAATGTCACCAATCCTTTTAGGATTGCCCCAATACCTCAATGCCCTCTAAAAAAAAATGGCATAGGTGGGAGAGTAAAAGAAATCAAATAGGGTAGGGCATACCCGAATTTACGCTTGGGGAGTAGTCCATCAGAGCGCTTGCCGCAAGGTGTAGTCGGACTAGACATGAATGTGTAAGACCAAAGCTAAGATTGCTTGGTGGAGGCGGTATTCAGCCCAAGAATCACCGCACTTTTAGGGCGGTGAGTGTCAAACTACCGATTGCAGGTTCGACCAAACACCTGGTCTAAACCGAGCGAATTTAACAACAACAGCAAAGGAGCGATTAACCAATGAGCGGAGAAATCTTTAATGCAGCAATTCTGTCCTTTACCCTCATTTTAGTCGGTTTGGGTATGGGCTTCGTACTGCTCAAAATTCAAGGAGCGGAAAAATAAATCGGGATTTTGCTGAGTGGGTGAGTGGGTAAGCGGGAGATGGGAGGATGGGGTACTACAGGAGAAATATCTATCATTTTCTTACCTTTTTCCCTTTCCCCCTGCCCCCTTTCCCTTTTCCCCTGCCCCTCTCTCCCTCCCCTTTCCACATCAGTCTTCTGATACTATCTTAGAGAAAGGTTAAGATTCGTTACTAAATTTTTTTGGATGAGCTTATTAATTGTCGGTTCCACAGGTACCTTAGGAAGACAGATAGTTCGTCGCGCTCTTGACGAAGGACATCAAGTACGCTGCTTAGTCCGTAGTTCCAAAAGGGCTGCTTTTTTAAAAGAATGGGGCGCTCAACTCGTGCTTGGTGACCTGTGTGACCCCGAAAGCCTACCGCCAGCCTTAGAAGGCGTCACCGCAGTCATCGATGCTGCTACCGCCCGACCAACAGATTCTCTGAGTATTAAGCAAGTGGACTGGCAAGGCAAAGTAGCACTCATCCAAGCCGTGAAAGCTGCTGGAATCGATCGCTATATTTTCTTTTCGATTTTGGACGCCGAGCAATATCCTCACGTCCCTCTAATGGAAATAAAGCGATGCACTGAACTATTTTTGGCAGAAAGCGATTTAAAATACACGATTTTGCGACCTTGCGGTTTTATGCAGGGATTAATC
>CAZJJR010000122.1:0-16433 GCA_964546365.1 uncultured bacterium
GATGCTGTAGCTTGTCCGGTTTTCTCCCAACTGAATAGTTTACTTCTGGCAAGTCCGGCTTGGCACAAACGCGATCGCAATTCTCGATCATTCGCCACTGCCTGCATCGCTTCTGCAATCTCTCCTACGTTGTAAGGATTAATTAAAATAGCGGCATCCCCAGCTACCTCTGGAATGGAAGAAACATGGGAGGTAATGACGGGAGTCCCGCAAGCCATACCTTCTAGAACTTGAAATCCAAAGCCTTCCCAAAGGATTGCTGACTTCTGGCAATTCTCCATCAGGAAGATCTGCCATAAAGTTTACGCGATCGCCAATTCCCAATGCTTCTGCCTTAGCTTTCAATGTAGGAGTAAAGCGTTCGTCTGGCGATCCGGCGATCCACAATTCGTAGTTTTGAGAATCAGGTAAAGCAGCGAAAGCAGCAATGATTCTTTCCAGATTTTTGTAAGGATCGTGTCTTCCTATATAGAGAAAATAATTACTGGTGGGTAAGTCTAAAAATTGAAAGCGATCGCGATCGTAAGCTAATAAAATTGGACTAACTTTTCGTTCGGGAATTCGGAAAAAATGAATAACATCATTAGCAGTTGATTGGGAATCGCAAATAATATGTTGTGCTTGTTGCAAAACTAACGGCAGAAAAAATCGATTGTAATTTGTTAAAGGAGAAAATCGTCTGGGAAAACGCAATGGGATTAAATCGTGAACTGTCACCACATATCGACAACCAGAAAATATCGGTGCTTCTGGTAGTGGAGAGAATAGCAAATTTGATTTCAATTGCCAATAAATTTTTGGTACTTGCAACTGCGTCCAAACTAGCCGATCGAAGTGTCCTTTTGTTCCCTGTTCTGGCGTTAAATTTGATGGTACTGGATAGCAGTTAAAATTCTCGATATTTCGGGCAACTAAGAGAGTTGGATTTAATTGCTGAAGATGAGGAAATAAGTTATACGCATAAGTGCTAATACCCGTAGGTTTAGACATTAAAAAGGATAAATTCAATAACAAGTTGCTCAACTTTTAATTCCTCTCCTTAAATAAAGCCACATTCCATGTAGTTTACCAAACGCAACTTTCGGTTTGGTTGGGATTAAGTATATTGCATTGAAAAGCAACCGAGTAAAGCGAACAATTAAAATATGTTTGTTGGTGTACTTTTCAATAGTTAATAAATAACTATAAGTACTATGCTTAAATTTAGCTGCCATATTTTTACCAGTGATGGCGGAAGGTTCGTGAACTACACCAATTTGATGGGTAATCGTAATTAAATGTCCTTCTTTTTGATAACGTTGGCAAAAATCAAAATCCTCATAATATAAAAAGTAATCTGGATTAAATTGAGGGCAACTGGCAAAGTTTGTGAAATTAATCAACAGGCTGCAACCGCTAACCCAATCAGTTTTTAAATACGGCAATTCGGTATTTTTAATGCTGACATTGGTTTTAATTTCTCCAATTTCAGTAATAAATTCACCACCAGCAAACCAGATTTCTCCTGATAAAGTGTAAATAATTGTCCCAACAATAGAAAGTTTGGAATACTCTTTAAAAAATGCCGCCGCTTTTTCTAAAGCATTTGGGAGTACACAGGTATCAGGATTAATTATCCAAACAGTTGCTTGCGGATCTTGTTTATAAATCCAATTTAAGCCTAAGTAACAAGCTTGACCAAAACCTAGATTGCTGCCAGCTTCAATAATTAGAATATTATCACTTTTTAGATGATGAATCGCATCATCATCTGGAGAGTTATTAATGATGATAATTTGGTAGTCAATGTTGGGAGTTAAGGTGGGGCTATCGTTACTTTTTATTATGTGATTAAATTTGCGATCGCCATTACCCTTGACGCCATCGCACCCACCTTTAGCAATCGAATTAACTAACTCGGCAATCAAATTGCTGGAATAGTAATTAACTGTAACAAAATAAATCACGTTAATTCAATTTGACTATCATCACCAATCATAAAACGCAGTGCTTTCGGGCGTTGTGGCGCAACAATTAATTGGGCGCGTTGTCCGATCACGCTATCAACAATTCTTTGATGAATACCAGCTACTTTCGCACCTTGCAAAATTACGCTATGGTCAATTTCTACATCTATTACTGTAACATTATCGCCAACACTACTATAAGGGCCAATAAAACAATTTTCTAGATGACAACTGCTGCCAATTATCACTGGGCCACGAATGGTACAATTAATTAGTTTAGTACCAGCACCAATTTGTACTCGCCCATTCACTTGGCTTTTAGCATCAACTTCACCCAGAACAAGTTTATCGAGACAGTTAGTATCGAGAATAATCCGGTTTGCTTCTAGTAAATCATCTTTTTTCCCGGTATCTAACCACCAACCTTCTAGTTGACAAGCTTCTACTTTTTTCTGTTGGTTAATTAAACATTGAATTGCATCGGTAATTTCCAATTCACCACGGGCGGAAGGTTGAATGCAGGCGATCGCATCGTGAATTGTGCTAGAAAAAAAGTAAACTCCCACCAATGCTAAATTAGAGGGAGGTACTTTCGGCTTTTCTACTAGTTGTAGAACTCGTCCGGATTCATCTACTTTGGCGACGCCAAACGCAGTAGGATTAGATACTTGCCTCAACAAGATTAAAGCATCTGTTTGCTGAGTGGTAAATTGATTTAAAAATAAACTTAAGTCGCTTTGAATCAGGTTATCGCCCAGATACATAATAAAGGGGGAATCTTCCAAAAATGGCTGGGCAATCTTAACGGCGTGGGCTAAACCAGCAGGTTGTTCCTGTAGTATATAGGTGATTTTAGCACCGAAGCGATCGCCATCTCCCGTTTTAGCCTTCACTTCTTCCCCAGTTTCGGGACTGATAATAATCCCAATATCCGTAATGCCAGCCGCCACAATTCCTTCAATTCCGTACCAAAGGATTGGCTTATTAGCGACGGGAACCAATTGTTTTGCACCAGTATAAGTAAGAGGGCGCAGGCGCGTTCCTTTTCCACCAGATAAAATTAATGCTTTCATGATACCAAGCCTTTATTTATTTTCCAGTATATGAGTTCCACCTATTTTAAAAGCTTCACCCGTGTCGGTGTCAAATGCCCAGGCATTTAGTTTTAATAATCCTTTGGGCAATCTGCTTGCTTCAAAATATTTTTGCCACCCCGATCTAGAGTATGGCTTTTTTTTAGCGAATTTAGCAACATTTTTGATTTTGATTCTTCTATCAGCTACCGCAAATACTGTTGCCTCAACTTTTTCATTCTCGTAAGTCAGTACCACTGACTCTGCTGGTATTCCTGTATCCGGTAATCTTGCCCATCCAGCAGCTAAGTAAATATCTTTATCTACATTATTTAAACTGTCAAACCAACCATATTTATCATCTTGCCCAGCCATATTAATACTTTTATTAATCTGTTTTATTTGGTTACTAGTTACTAAATTTGGCTTAATCAATCCTAATCGATTCAGTTGGTTAGCTGTTTCTTTCAGTTTGGGAAAAGAAGGATAAAGTTTATTAATTAAACAAGTTTTTTCTGGTACTATGTTAACAAATAACAAACAGGTTTTTCCCTGCAAACGTTCCCCTTGGCTACTACTCATTCTCCCTAAAGCATTATCCCAACACAAAATGTATAAAAATATGAATGTTAAAATTAAATTGCAAGCAAAAATCACCGTAGTTTTTCGATAAAATTTAATTTTAATTAAATATCCTTTGTTAGCAGCATCTTGATAAATAATTACTGCAAAATAAATTATTGACACTATTAAATACAAGGAAAATGTCGTATATTTAGAAGTCAGCGCTTCCTTAACCCCAAAACCAACTCTTCCCAAAGTAGTTATGAAAGCACTAATAACTGAATATAAACCGATCGTTACCCAGCCGATCGCAACATGGCAAATTAAACTATCCTTTCTTTCTTTAAATAAATAAATACAGCAAACAATAAAAACGAATACGAGTACTACACCAATTATTGTAGCCACAATTAGGTTTTTAAAACCCAAAGGAGAACCAAGAAAAGCAAAAAAGAAATTAATAGTTTTTAGCGGATGTAATAAAGCTGCCGTAAAACTTGGATGATGGGCTGGTTTTTGATATCCGTAAAAGTAAAGTACCAGATTAGATAGAAAAGCACCTAACCATACTATATATAAACCTTTTTCTCTTCTAAAATTAAGTTGATTTGTTAAAGCAATAACTGGCAAAACCACTATCCAGCAAAGCATTCCATTTGCATAAGAAAAAGTGCTAATTGTAGACAAACATATAGAAATGAATAACTTTAATTTTGGATTTATTGAAGAATAAGCAATCAAAATACAAGTAGTGATACAAGCAATGGGAATAAACGTTATAATTTGGATTCCCCAAAGCCAATTATCATGTTGAATAGGAGAAAATATTAAAAGATTGGCGAGCGAAATAACAATTAATTTTTTGTTTAACTTTCCTTTAATTGTAAAATTACTTATAACATAAATATTTAAAGAAATAAGGCAAGCAAGTAAAAACGTAAATAACATTTCATATCGGACATTCCAATCAGTTAAAGATGCTAAGGCAATAAAAAATATTTTGGGGAACAATGGCCGACTTTCATTATGTTGGGCGATTAAATCTGAAAAACTTAGATAATCTTGAGAGTAATATTTGATTAAGTAATTAGCGATGTCCCATTGATCTAAAAATGGCACGTTAACGCTATATTTTAAAATTACTATTGCCAGTACAATTGCTGGAAAAATAGCTAAACAAAACAGCAGGAATAAACTTAGGTAAGGTTGTTTTACCATTAGGTTTTACTATAAAGTTCACCTAACATTTGTCTTAGTCCTTGTCGCCAATGAGGGGGATGATTTCCTATTAAACCGGAAATTTTGGAACACGATAGCACTGAATAAGCAGGGCGTATAGCTGGGGTGGGATATTCAGGTGTAGTAATCGGAATTACGCGCTGAATTTTTAAATCCCAACCAAGATGTTTTGCTTCTTCAAAGATAGCCACGGCGAAGTCATACCAACTAGTAACCCCACTATTTGTATAGTTGTAAATTCCAGCAATTTCTGGTTTTAATAAAGGTATTATTTGGGTAATGGTATTGGCTAAATCGGCGGTATACGTTGGGCTACCCACTTGATCTGCTACTACTCGCACCTCTTCTCTTTCTTTGCCCAATTTCAACATTGTTTTGACAAAATTACCTTTACCACCAACCCCATAAACCCAAGCGGTTCTCAGAATAATATAATTTTGGCAAGCTTTTTGGATGGCGATTTCACCAGCTAGTTTAGATTTACCATAAGTATTGATGGGATTAGTCGGATCGGTTTCCCGATAAGGTTGGCTTTGGCTGCCATCAAAAACATAGTCAGTAGAAATGTGAATTAGGGGAATTGCTAATTTTTGGCATTCTTCAGCGATAATACCTGGGGCAATTCCGTTAATCGCATTTGCTAATTCAGTTTCGCTTTCTGCTTTATCTACTGCAGTATATGCTGCTGAGTTAACTACTACGTCAGGTTTAATTTCATTAATTACCTGACGAATGGTATTTGTTTGTGATAAATCTAATTTCTCTCGATTTAAACCGATGACTTCTCCAATAGAAGTTAGGGTTTGTTGTAATTCTTGCCCTAACTGTCCGTCAATACCCGTTACTAAAATTTTCTTCATGAAAATAGTTCTGCGGTTTTAAAAGTTTTTCCAGCTTGGTCTTTACTAGATAATATGGGTTCGCCTTTTAGTGGCCATGCGATCGCTAAATCCGGATCGTTCCATATAATACACCTTTCGTGCTGAGGAGCATAGTAATCAGTCGTTTTATAAAGCACCTCAGCCATTGGGGAAAGTACCACAAATCCGTGGGCAAAACCTTCTGGAATCCACAATTGTCGTTTGTTCTCCGCGCTTAGTACGTAGCCTACCCATTGTCCAAAAGTGGGCGAACTTTTTCTAATATCAACTGCTACATCAAATATTTCGCCCATTGCTACCCGCACTAATTTTCCTTGGGGTTGTTGAATTTGGTAGTGCAAACCACGTAAAACGTTTAAACTAGACCGAGAGTGATTGTCTTGCACGAAATGGGCACTCACCCCTATTTTTTCCCCAAAGGCTTTTTGATTAAAGCTTTCAAAGAAAAAGCCACGTTCATCTCCAAAAACTTGCGGTTCAATCAGCCAAACATCCGAGATTTCAGTTGCGATCGCTTTCATAGATTTTTTAAGAATTGAGTACCGCCTATTCTATAGGCTTTTCCCGTCTCCGTGTCAAACGCCCATGCCTTGATCTTTAACGAGCCTTTTGGTAGCTTTTCAGTTGAAAAATTTTTTCGCCAACCTGACATCGAATATTCACGTTTTTTGATGGTTTTTGCTACATCTGGTCTCCCAAACCTTTCGTCAGCCATCGTAAATATAATATCTTCTCCTTGAGAATTTTCATAGGTCAATAATACCCCATCGTAAGGCGCTTTTCTTTCAGGTAATCTCGCCCATCCATCAGCCACAAATTCGCGCTCTTTTAATTTAGTTAGTCTATCAAATGAACCATATTTATAGTTTTTTTCCGTTAAGTTGGCATCCCCTTCAATTTCGCGAATATTATTATTATTTACTAGTTTTATACTTATAAATCCTATTTGAAATAGATCGTTGGCTATCCCTTGTATCTTAAAAATATCATGAGGGTATACTTTTTCTTTTATACATTTTGTCTCTGTCACTATATTAATAAATGCTACACAAGCTCTTCCTTGTAAAATATCTAACTTCCACAAATTCATTCGCTTTATGGCAAATTCAGAAGTAATAACGTGTAAATAAATAAAAATTCCCAGTGCAATCAAGATAATAAATTGAACTATTCTTTTTTGGTTATTAACAAAGTATCCTTTCGTATCAGCATCTTTAAAAGTAATAGCTACTAAATGTAATAAAGCGATTGGTAAAACCACTGAAAAAGTAGTATATCTGAGAGCTAAACCAGCTTCCGGGCTATCGCCAGACCTACCTAACCCAGCTATTAAGGAACTAATTATTGGATAAGCACCAATCATTAGCCAGCCTATCGTGCGAGATATTAATGCAGCATCTCTCCTCTGAATTATAAAATAAAAAAATGTACATAAAAATATTACTGCTAATACTAAGCCTATAATAAAGCTCTTATTAAGCAAGCTTGACAAGCTCCACCCTGTTTTAATCAAACCCCATCCTAAAGGCGAACCTAAGAAACCAAAAAAGAATTTAATTAATCTTTCAGGCTGAGTAATTACTAAAAATATACTAGGTGAACCTTCTGGTTTCCGATAATCGTAAAAGTATAAAAATAAATTTGAAACAAATGCTGAAAAATATGTTAATATTAGCCATTTTTCTTTAGCCAAATCTTTCCACGTTACAACAACAATAACAGGCAAAATAATGACCCAACATAAAATACCATTGGCATAAGAAAATGTACTAATAGTTGATAAAATTATCCCTATTAAAAACTTTGCTCTTACATTAATTTTAGAATAAGCAATTACTATGGCAGTCGTAATACAAGCAGTAGGGACAAACACGACTATTTGGATTCCCCAAAGCCAATTTTCATATTGAATCGGCGCAAATATGAGCAAATTAGTCAAGAAAAATATCGCTAATGTTTGTAAGCGACCACCACCTAATGTTAACTTATTTAAACGATAGACGTTGAAAGATATCAGACAAGCTAGTAAAAAAGTAACTAACATTTCATATCTAACATCCCAATGAGTTAAATAAGCCAGCCCAATAAAAATCAATCTGGGAAAAAGTAGCCTACTTTCATTATGCTGAGATATCAACGTTCTAAAACTAAGATAAAAATTAGTAAAATATTGATGAATAGTTAAGCCTATATCCCATTGATCCCAGTAAATAAAATTTACTGCATATTTCCAGATCAAAATAGCTAATATAATACCTGGTAAAATCGACAAAAGTAGTACTAACCTAGCTATTATTAAATTATTTTTCATTATTATCATTTTGTTTATTTATGGTGTGATTACTAAGTTTTATTTGACATTTTTTAACTTTTCACACGATTTAGCCATAAATTAACTATTTTTTAAGATATGTAAACCATTCAACTTATAAGCTTTTCCTCGCTCGGCGTCAAAAGCCCAAGCGCTTATTTTAAGGTTGCTTTTCGGAAGTGAATCAGCAGAAAATACTTTTTGCCAACCGGACATAGAGTAAGCTTGCTTCTTAGTAACGTTGGCAACATCTTGTCTTTCTGTCCTGCTATCTGACAAAGCAAATATTATGTCTTCACCTTGTCTATTTTCATAAGTTAAAATTACGGCATCTGCTGGTTCTTCTTTATATGGCAGCCTTGACCACCCCATCGCATTAAAAGTGTTTTCTCGTTCTTTTTGTAGGTTGTCAAACCATCCATACCCATACCTATCGGGCATCAGTTGAGGTATTCCTTCAATTTCTTTTATGTTACTACTTTTAATTAAAGCAGGATTAATAAATTTTAGATAATTTAAACCGTTGGCAAAGAATTTTACTCGGTCAACATTTGGGTTGACTTTCGTAGCTAAACATTCTTTTTCTTGAACTATGTTGATTAATAATAAGCAAGATTTACCCTGCAAACGTTCTGTTCTCCAAACATTCATTTGTTTAACTGCACTTATAGAAGATATAATTTGTAAAAATATTAAATAAGCACACAATAAAAAAATAATTGTTTTAAACCAACGCTTGTAGTTGATTAAAAATCCTTTTTTTATAAAATCATCAGTAGTAATTACTACTAATGGGATTAATGCTATTGTCAAATATAATGAAAAAGTCGTATATCTCGGAGAAAGAGATTGCGATATGCCAAAACCTACTCTCCCACCAGTAGTTATAAATGCACTACTTATTGTATATGATGCAATCATTAGCCAGCCAATCATTTTATACCATAAAGTACGCTCTCTTCTAAATTTAAATAGGTAGATACATATACAAGTAAAAATAGTTATTAACGCCAAACCAACCAATTTAGCAGTATTAAATTTCCCGAATGCTAATGGTGAACCTAAAAAACTTAAAAAGTAATTTATCGACTGTATAGGATGGGTTACAGCATAGGAAAATCCGGGGTGATGTGTTGGTTTTTGGTAGTTATAAAAATAAACTGTTATGTTAAAAATAAAAGCCAATATCCATGCTAGACCTAACCATTTTTTACTTTTTAAATCGCTCAAGGTATTCAAGGCAAGCACTGGGGAAACTACAATCCAGCAAAGTAAGCCGTTCGCATAAGAAAAAGTACTGATTGTTGATAATAGTATGCAGACAAAAAATTTTTCTCTGGCTGTCATACTGCTGTATGAAATTAAAATACAGCTAGTAATGCACAAAATGGGAATAAAAACTATCAATTGAATACCCCACAGCCAATTTTCATACTGGACGGGAGAGAAAATAAGAATATTTGAAATTAATACAATAATTAGTAGCCTGGTAAGATTACCTCCAACAGTTAATTTATTTAATCGATAAATGTTTATAGATATTAAACAAGCCATAAAAAACATTGTGAACATTTCGTATCTAACATCCCATCGAGTTAAGGATGCTAGACCAATAAAAATCATCCTGGGAAATAGTAAGCGACTTTCATTATGTTGAGCTATCCAATTTTGGGGGGTAATATGAAAAAAAGTAAAAAATTGGTAAATGTAGTTAGCAACACCTAATTGATCTAAAAACAATACGTTAACGCCATACTTAACAATTAAACTACCTGTTAAAATAGCTGGCAAAATACATAAAAATATTAGAAAATTTTGAAAAATTTTATTTTGAGTCTGAAGCTGCATGATTTTCTACTCCTTTACCAGACACACCAAAAATTTAGTAAAACAAAGCTATATTTTTTGCCAAATACCGATGATTGTTTTACCAATAGAGTATTGAATTAACGGATCGATTTTTCGTGATAAAGGAACCATTTTTCGATCCCACAATTTAATTTGTTTAATAGTTGGCATTTTACTTTTTAGAAGAAAACGATTTGCCATAGATGCTATTACGCCTACAGAATCCAAATAAATAATTCGCCGACATTTCAAATCATCCGGAATTACTTTTGACAAAGTATTTTTGTTATATCTTCGATAATGGCCTATTGCTTTATCAAAAGGTGTAAACAACCATTGATGAGCAGGAGATAAAACGATCAAAACACCATCTTTTTTGAGGTGTTTAATAGCGGTTTTTAATTCTTCTTTATCATCTTTAATATGCTCTAACACGTCAATATAAACAATAGTGTCATAAGTATCACTATTACTCAAATCTGTTAAAGTTCCGGTTTTTAATTCGCAGCATTTTGGCAATTGCTGATTAAAAATCAGTGTGTTTAATTGATCTGCTAATACTACATCAGGTTCCAGACAAACCCAGCGTTTTTGTTTACCCTGACAAATTACTTGGGTTGTCGAACCAATACCTGCCCCTACTTCTAGTACTTCATCTCCCAAGTAGGGTTGAATTATCGAAGAGTAATATGACTTCCAATTGGAAGCATAACGAAATAATTCTAGTTCCGAGCCAACATAAGTGTAGTTTGTCATAATCTAGGAAAAACCTGCCTAATTCCTAAAATAAAATAGTGATAATCTCGCTTTGGTAAAAAACTTGAATTGTTTCTTCCACTTAAGATCAAGAAGCTAAAAAATAACGAAAGCATTACTGACTGCATCAAGATGATAAAGAACAATATCACTATGTAAGATGTCCATCCAGGTATCGCTAAATTACTAAATAACTTAACGATTATAGCAGCAACAATCGCTATTAAAGTAAATAAGATCAACCAAATGCTAGCGATGAGTAACCTTACGCCAACTACGTCTCCATATACGGAAATTGCACTTAACCCATGTGTTATCAAGGAAACAAAATTCATTTTTGGTTTCCCGGCTAAGCGGTTACCCCGTTTACTATATATTTCTGCATAAGGTACTTTTGCTTTCAGTAAGCCTACAGCATAGTGATTCCAAAGTTCTGAGACAACCACTAATCTGGGAATAATCTTATGAGGTATAATACTAAAGTTTCCAACTCGAATATGATGCCCGGTTAAAAGTTTATATAGATGCTTGTAAAATATATAAAATAATTTAAATAGCCAGGTTTCAGAACGCTTGCTGCGACGAGCAAAAATTACTTTTTGAAAATCTTGTTTGTGGCATTCTTCAATTAGTTTTATGACGTCTTTAGGGTCGTCTTCTCCATCTCCATCCATTATCACAACTGCTTGATAATAAAGATTTTCTTCTATATAAGATAGGCCGATCGCAATTGCTCGTTGATGACCGATATTTCTTCTTAACTCTAATATTTCTATTTTATTAATTTCTTTAATGGGCGTAGAAATGAAATTGCTAAAAACGGGTGTAGTAGAGGCATCATCTACGATTAAAATATCTACGTTAAATGGTTTACCATATAAGTTTTTATCTATATTTATTAACAAAATTTCTAAAGCTTCCCAGTCGTTAAAAACTGGAATCATGATGAGAATAGAAAGTAGTTCTGGTTGAGAATATCCCATGTTGATTAATATTTATATTCTGCAAAGGATTTTGCCCCATAGCTTTTTTAGTTGACAGGCAATCAGAAGTCTTAAGCATTGTACCTGCCTAAGTATTTTTAAGCAAGAGGTTTTGATAATCCAACCTGAAATTACCAAAACCCGTGCAGTATCGGGATGCTAATTGAATATTATTCTTATTTATTGCCAAATAAAACTAAGTAGGATGGTATGAATAAACGCACATGGGCAGGGCGGGTAAGATAAGCGAGTAAAACGGTTGTATATCAAGCACTCTAACTAAACCCGCCCCTACAAATCCACCTTCGTTTTTTCACACCTACCTACTTAATAAATATTTTTTTACCAATTCACGTATTTCAGTGCTACTAATCGTTGTTTCTATCCCCTGCTAGAGAACCTCCTGCCAAAATAGTAAATGTGGCACTGAAGCAAGTGAATTGGTGCGTGTCATCTGCTCTCTAAATCGATCGCTTATAGTAAAGCTAATACCATCGCGAGGAGAATGGCGACGATCGCACCTAAGAAAGTGTTAATTACATTCACTAGTTCGTTGGTGAGCCAACTTATCTTGGATTGGAGGGTAGCACCGATGACGCTTTCCAAGTTAGTAGCGATGAAAGCGGCGACGATACACAAAGCAATTCCCACGATATTAATTAAACCAACGCCCCAACCAACTAGAGCTAAAGCAGCTGAAGCTATCACCCCAGCTAAAGTACCCTCCAAACTCACTGCACCTTCCGTTCCCCGCGCCACAGGTTGGAGGGTAGTAATCAAAAACGTCCGTTTTCCGTAAGCTTTCCCCACCTCGCTGGCGCTGGTATCGGAAAGTTTCGTACTGAAGCTGGCGACATATCCCAACAACAAAAGAGACTGCAAACTGGGAAACGGATATTCTAAATTAGGCACTAAACCCCAATTAACAATGGCAATTCCCAACGCGCAGAGAGTCGCAACCGCCGCCGAACCCCAAACATTTTCTGGCCCACGCGCACCCGATCGCTTTTCTGCAATGCCCTCCGCTTCCTTTTGGGCCATGCCAATCCGCGTTACCCCAGACCCCACCAGGAAATAGAACATCACTACTAAATATCCTTGCCAGCCCAGAGTACCCCAAATCACCACTCCCAACACCCAGGCGTGCAGATAACCTGCGGGAGTAAGTAATTTTTTCGGCGCAAACCAAGCAATTGCCAGTAAAACGGTATTCAACCCTACCGCAACCAGCCAGGGATTCAGCAAATAGATAGACATACCAGCCTCTCTCAAATCAGAAGATTATGAATCAAGTTATCTTTCATCTTGCTTTTCCCGTGGGCGACATTGCCCAAACGAAAGCATTCTACGCCGATGGTTTGGGTTGCGAAATCGGTAGAGAAAACGCAACTTCGGTAATTTTAAACCTGTACGGGCATCAAATCGTAGCTCATCTCGCTAAAGAAGCTTTAACTCCCCAAAAAGGTATTTATCCGCGACATTTTGGTTTGGTTTTTACTTCTGAAATTGACTGGGAAGCACTCTTAGAAAGAGTAAAACAGAAAAACCTGCGTTTTTATCAAGAACCGAAACGCAGGTTTATTGGTGAATTAACAGAACATCGCACCTTCTTTTTAGAAGACCCTTTCTACAATGTGCTGGAATTTAAATATTACTCTCATTCGTCGGCAATCTTCGGAAATCGTGAATTTCCACGGGTGGGTGATGCGGTTTGAGTGGTTCTGAAAGCGCCGTTACTACATATTCGATACTGCGATCGTCTGTTAGCATCCAGGGATGGAAAGGAACTGTTACTTGGATATCTTTACCGACTGGAAGTTGAGAGCTATTCGCTGGCAAAATAATTAAGTCGAGAGGCGTCCAAATGGAAGTAAAATTAACTCTTTCCAGCATATCTACATCTCGATTTAAATCTTCTAAAAATTTACTGCCGGGACGCATTTGAATGCAGCCGGGACGCTGGGAACCGTAAGCTGCTAGAGTACCGCGATGGGGTGAAGCAATCGTCACGAAGCGCTGGATGCGATCGATCCCTCCCAATCGCTGCACGTAGTAGCGGCTGACAACACCTCCCATACTGAAACCAACCAAATCAAAAGGTTGTTTAGATGGTAAATTTTTCTCTACATAATCTGCTACTTGTTCAGCTAGGTAATCGAGAGGTCGATCGCCATTATTAGGTACTAAATCGAGGTCATATACAGACCAACCCAATTTTTTCAAGTAAGGAGCCATTTTATAGAAAACAGCGCCAGTATCGTTAATACCGTGAACTAACAGTATTGGGTTGCGCTTTTTCTCGGTTTTCATATCCAATTAATATCTATTGCCTAACTCTAGCTTAGATCGATTTGCGATTTACCCTCCAGCCAACAGACACAACATTTACTGGCACAAATCTAGAATTCCGGAGTCAAAAGTCAGAATTCAGAAGCCAGAATCTATAATCTAGAATTTTCCAATTCAGTCAGAATAGTTAAAATTTCCAATTATATTAGTGTTGACATATAGCTAAAAAATAAAACTATCTTTTTCGCGGTATAACAGTTGCGAAGCAGATAGAATTATGACTCTTGACTACCGACATTTGAACGGCTTTACCTTTTATTCGTTCATATTCCTGTAAGTAGCAACGGCAGAAGGAGATATGCGATTCAAATAACGGAAAATCCAGTATTTAAATACGGTATCTAAAATTACTGGAAAAGTAGCAATAAATAAGAATATAAAATCTTGATTTTCTGGCAATCCTAAATGTCGGGATACGGTTGCTAGCAGCACTTCCCAACCATGAGGTGAGTGGTATCCGACAAAAATATCGGTAAACAAAATAATGATGAAAGCTTTGGCGCTGTCGCTCAGACCATAAACAATATCATCCATAAAAGATTTTAAAACTGCTATTTGCCTGCGACTGGTCACGATGACGAAAGCAAATGCTATTAAAGATAAAAGGTCGGAAAATATATTTTTGATAGCTTCTGCGCCATCTCTTCGGGAGCGATTGGCTATTTCTAAAGCCTTTTCTCTAACTTTTTCCTCTATTTGTTCTGCCGATAGTTTGGGTGCTTCCCAAACTAGGCTTTCAAATTCAATTTTTTCTTTAAAGCTTCTCAATTCATTAAGAGCTTCTTCTTCCAAAAAAAAAAAAAAAAAAATTGTCTCGGTATCTTCACTTTTATATTTATCGACTAATGGGCCAACTATAAAAAGTTTAGATACTTGATAAGTTAACAGTGGTACGATGATTAAAATTAAAATAAATCTAATAGATGTGGCTGTTTTTACCTTAGATTTACGGAATTTTTTAACCACCTCTTCTTCCGATTGGGGATCTAACTCTTTTTGCAGCCGATTAATTGTTTTAAAAATCGACCTGGGTAAAATGCCCGTCTTATCAGAAACCGTTTCATCTATTGTATTATTTGTCTGCCCAACTCTATAACCCTGTTCGTTGTCATCGGCGAGAATCAGGTCTTCCAAAGCAGCTTTTTCATTTTGAGGTACTACGACTAATGATACGGATCGCTCCGGTTGAGGAGGCGGCGAATTATAATTATATTTAGAGATTACTCGATCGATAAAATTTAGCTTTTCTAAAATGATTGATGATTGATTGGATTCGGCAATATAAGATTTCCCATTTTTATTAGCGTTATCAGTAAATTTATCTCGATCTGCGTTATAATTAGAAAGGTTAAGTATGGACTTACTTGCTCGAAATTCCGCCAATCGATTTTTAGCAATGGTTAAATTTTTTCTTAATTCAATTTGAAAATAAGCCATTACACTGTCACTGTAATTCCCAATGACAGGATTAATTTTTTGACCGTCAAAATACTCATCTTCAATCGCTTTTATTTGCAAAGCCGCATTATATGCTTGTTCTAAAGCTCTTTCCGGCGTATCTGAGAACCATTCCTTAGCATAAAGTAAGGAATCTTTAATTGACGAAAAAACACTTCTTTTCATGACAAGAGTTTGTCCTTTTTTTTTAAGGTTAAGCAAAGAATTAAAAGTGCTTATAACCTAATGCAAATTTGCCAGAGTTATAAGTTGAGCGTACGTGGTATGATAACAAATTAACCGGAGGATGAACGGTGTTTTTAGAATCTATTTGGATTGAGGGTTTTAGCCGCAGCGGGAAAACAACTCGCTTAGTAGAACAGTTTTGTGCTTGGGTGGAGAAGGGGTTAAAACAACCAGACGGAAGGGTAGATAATTCTTCAGGTCAGCGGGTGAGAACTAAACAAACTGCTGCTAGTCGGTTAAGTGCTAAGCAAACGGTAGCGGCTGCTTTAGTTTTTGCGGCGAATGGAGATAATAGAATTGAGTTAGCCGATCGCATCAGTGCCGCTATCCCGAATTTACCAGTCCAAACCACCACTCCTCTAGCTTTTTTTGAAGATGAAGTAATTCTATTTTGGCCGTTGTTAGTTCGGCGTTTGCAGCTAAAAGCACAATTTCCTCTCCGCTTGCGTCCGGAAACCGAACAAGAATTAGCTACTCAACTATGGCGTCCGGAATTAGACTTGGGTTTTGCGCGACAGATGGGAGTAAATGAATACAGAGCAGTCCGTCGTGCTTTAGACTTGCTATTACTAGCAGGTTTAAGCGGAACGCCGATTGAGGATGTTTCTAAAATTGTAGAACAAGGTTTTCCAGTAGAGGAGGAGAAGGAGAAAGGGGAAGAACAAATGGAACTTTTCTCTTCCCAAGAAACTCAATCTTCAATTACCATTCCTCCCCAAATGCTGCTGCGTTGGCGTGAATGGTGTTTGGAAAGAGGATTGCTAACTTACGGTATTATTGCCGAACTATATTGGCGATAT
>CAZJJR010000122.1:16464-16808 GCA_964546365.1 uncultured bacterium
GACATCATTTAACTCGTCGCTGTCGATTGGTATTGGCGGATGATGTAGATGATTATCCCGCGATCGCGCGTCATTTGTTTGACTTTTTGCTGGACAAAGGAGCGATCGGCGTTTTTACGTATAATCCAGAAGGAGGGATTAGAGTTGGTTTGGGTGCTGACCCCGATTATATGACGGGTTTGCAGTCGCGTTGCACCACGGAAAGTTTAACCAGACGACCGATTTATTCTCTGTTCGATACGTGGGGAACTTCTGTGATAGAAGCAGTCAGCGATCCCATGATAATGTCTAGCTTACCAGAACCGATTACATCAATTCAAACTGCATCGCGATCGCAATTGCTG
>CAZJJR010000123.1:0-7225 GCA_964546365.1 uncultured bacterium
CTTTAGTCCTCGGACTGAGGACTAAAGTCCTCACTACAAACTATTTTTATATTGAGAAGATAGCCACTACCTTCTACTACTCTTCTGGCTCAATTCCAGCAGCGCGAAGTTGTGCGGCTAAACGTTCAGCCCGTTGACGTTCTTGCTCCACTCGTTCTGCGCCCCACAATAGTAAATTACCCTGTTCATCCCACCAGCGCAACCAATAGCCTTGGCGATTTTCCCGAATTCCTTGCCATACGCCCAAAAAAAGCTGCATTTCTGGTATCCAAAACCGTCCTTGTTCGTTGGTAGATTCTAGATGATATCGTTTTGAATCGTCGAAACGATACAGTTCTAAAATGCCTGCTTCTAAATCGAAAATGCCATAATTCGGTACTTGCAAAATTTGTTCGTAGAAGAAGAATTTCCCAGGCGGATAAGTTTCTTTCACTGAATATTCTCCCCCCTCTGTATCTGACAAAAACTCCAGCACTAGCGCTGGAATTTCCCCCTGAAGTCGAGGGGTATAGCTGCGAACAATTTGCGATCGATCGACTGTAATATGAGGAATATATGCCCAATCAGGAGCTTTGACAACTATCTTGCCATTAACGGTGGCACAAATGCCATAATTTGTCGGGGTAAGGGCAGTTTCTGGTAGTCTTCCAGCTAATTGTAAGCTTTCAGTTAAAGCGGCGGCGAGTGCAGGTTGATTGATATTATCTATAGGATAATTACGCAGCACAAAATCATCGGGTAACTTTTCCCAAGTAATGTTGTAAGTGGGGGAGGTAGCTAACATGATGATTTGTGTAGGAGGAGTAAATATTGTTGATTATTTTATTATAATTCATGGTTGATGGGTGTGGCGCGATCGCACATTAAATTAATCTTAGTAACGTGCCTTAAAAACTTAATGCTATAATTTATTTCTGTTGCCAACGCTCTCGCGATATAGTAGTAATAAAGAGCTTTTCATCGCCGAATGTTCATCTAGTTATTGCTTTGCATCTCCAATATTTTTAACAGGATAATTATTCTGAACGCACTCAGCTAATAACTCGGCAATTAACAAATCATCAGCATCATGGTAAATACCACAATGAGGTAAATTTTCTTCTCTATAAAAAATATCTGAGGATATTTCTTCATAAATATATTCTTTGGATTGCTGTATATTAAGAATAGCAAAAGAACCATTTGTTTTGCAAGTAAAACGTCTTTGTTCCATATACGTTTTAACTTGCCTAATATTTTCTACTTCTGTTTCATTACCAAAAAATTCAAGCAAATAAACAGACAAATATTTTTCATCACTTCGTCTTTCAAAAGCAGAACTTTGTGGGATTCCATTCTCCAAAGTTGAAGGTTTACAATAGCGCGTTACATTACCAGCTTCAATATTTGTCATTTTTATGTTTAATGTTTATATTTTTTGGTGTATTTTTATATTTAAAGCGTTAAGATAATCAATTAAATCTAGAACATACATCGAACCATTGAAAATAATTCTTTTACTTGTATGTGAACTTGGCTTAAAAATCACATAATCCAAAAAATAATCTTTTTTAAATCGAAGAGTTAGTGAATTATTTCTATCTTGTTTCCATTCTAAGTAAAAAAGACCGCTTTCACTTACTGTTAAGCTACTAGGTTTAGAAATACTTCCAACTGCTTCAACAAATAAAAACATTGTCTTAAGCGATTCTAAAGACACATCATAGTCTTCTTCTGAATCGCATAATTCTTTTAGTTCACGAATCCTATTAAAAAAATAATCATTTTTTAATTTAATAGCATTAATGCCATATTTAAATATTTCTTCAAAAGTTGATAATTTATCTATATCATCTTTTTTAATTGATTTATTTTTTGGTTTTTCGATATTGTCGGATTTATATTCTTGATAAAGAAGGGGAGGATTGTTAGGCTGAACATAAGACAAATTACCTAATTTCTCCTCTTTAAATTTTAAAATAGGGTTGGTTTTGTCTAAAAGATAAGAAAATTTTTCTCTTTTCTCACTGATTATTGTCATCATCTTGCTCCTCCATTAATTTTTCAATTTCATCTGAGTTCGGGATGGTTTGATTTGTTTTATCTTCAAACTTTTTCAGAGCTTCACTTAAAGATTTTACAAGTGATTTAGCTGTAATGTGAGAAGCATTGAGTATGGCTTCTTCTTTTCCATTGCGTCTTAATAATATAAAAATATCATGCTTAGAAACTCCAATACCAAACTCGTTGAAATAGATACTGTTTAATTCACCAGATTTGATTATCTCTGTTATGGTTGGTTTTTGATCGTCTTTTTCTGAATTCATTAGCTTATCTCTTGATGTAATTATTCATTTTCTAAGTAGGTTTGAGGTAGCGTAACTAAACGCCTACTCATTCGTTATTTATAGCATAGTGATGTTCCAACTCTCAACCTTGTCCAATTCTCCCAACTTGCTGGAAACCTAACTTACCGAAGCCCATCTCCATCACATCAAACCCTGCAACTGGTGAAAAAACACCTCATCCTCATTTTCTACAAAGATGCGATCGCGTAGCTTGCCGGAGGATATCGCATTCTCTCCATCCCTAAAAATACCGATCGCATTCTCTAACTAGCAACTTGAGTTATTACTCAAGGAACAGGCATTTTCAGCAGAATTCAGTAACTTAGTGGTAGAAAAAGCCATTTATTAATCCATTGATTTGAAGAGAGTAATCATGTCTGAACTAATTCAAGCTGTTCTTGATAGTCAAGAAAAAAGCGATCTTCGCCAATTTTTCAGCCAGTTACGGCAGCAGGAAAAGCCTTACCTTTTGCGTAACGACATTCTGCATGAGTTTTCTGAATACTGCAAAAATCACCAGAAACCGGAAAATTTTATTAATTCTTCTCATTTGGGAAAGCTGATTTATTACACTCAGGAAGTTATTCGAGAAGATGGAAACTTATATCTAATAATTCGGCCTAAAATTGCATCACAAGAAGTTTACCGTTTAACGGAAGATTTGGCGATCGATCCGATTACCGTACAAGAGTTGTTAGATTTGCGCGATCGCTTTGTCAATCATTTTCATCCACATGAAGGCGACATTTTAGAATTAGATTTTGGGCCGTTTTATGATTATTCTCCTACGATGCGCGACCCGAAAAATATTGGCAAAGGTGTACAATTCCTCAACCGATATCTGTCGAGTAAACTGTTACAAGAACCTGGACAATGGCAGGAAGCTTTATTTAGTTTTTTGCGATTGCACACTTACAACGGTAATCAATTGTTGATTAACGAGAGAATCCAATCTCAACAGCAATTATCTAACCGGGTGAAGAACGCGATCGCATTTCTGAACAATCGACCTCAAAACCAGCCATATCAAGAGTTTCGCTACGATTTAGAAACGATGGGTTTTGCACCGGGTTGGGGTAATACCGCCAGTCGAGTTCAGGAAACGCTGTCCATGCTAGATGAACTAATCGACTCTCCAGATAATCAAACTCTGGAAGCTTTTCTTTCTCGCATTCCGATGATTTTTAAGATCGTTTTGGTATCTTCTCACGGTTGGTTTGCACAAGAGGGAGTGTTGGGAAGACCCGATACAGGCGGTCAAGTAGTTTACGTTCTCGATCAAGCAAAAAGTTTAGAAAAGCAACTGCAAGAAGATATCTTTTTAGCTGGATTAAATGTTTTAAACATCCAGCCAAAAGTGATTATTCTCACGCGCTTAATTCCGAATAGCGATGGTACTCGCTGTAATCAACGTTTGGAAAAAGTTCACGGGACGGAAAATGCTTGGATTTTGCGAGTACCTTTCCGAGAATTTAATCCCAATCTAACTAATAATTGGATTTCTCGATTTGAAATTTGGCCTTATCTGGAAACTTATGCCATTGATTCTGAGAAAGAAATTTTGGCAGAATTCCAAGGTAAGCCAGATTTAATTGTCGGTAACTATTCTGATGGTAATTTAGTAGCGTTTCTCTTAGCGCGTCGCCTCAAGGTTACTCAATGTAATATCGCCCACGCTTTAGAGAAATCTAAATACTTGTTTAGTAACTTGTACTGGCAAGAATCGGAAGATACCTATCATTTTTCCTTGCATTTTACGGCAGATTTGCTAGCCATGAATGCTGCCAACTTTATCATGACCAGCACTTACCAAGAAATCGTGGGAACTCCCGATAGCGTAGGACAATACGAATCTTATAAGTGCTTTTCAATGCCTGATTTGTATCACGTTGTCAATGGAATTGAGTTATTCAGTCCTAAGTTTAACGTAGTACCGCCAGGGGTAAACGAGAATGTTTATTTTCCTTATACTCGCCATGAAGACCGCACTCCCAGCGATCGCGATCGTTTAGAGGAAATGCTGTTTACCTTGGAAGATCCAGCCCATATTTTCGGTAAATTAGACGACCCCAGCAAGCGTCCTCTTTTCTCGATGGCGCGTCTCGATCGCATCAAAAATATCACTGGTTTAGCAGAATGCTTTGGTAAAAGTCAAGCACTGCAAGAACGTTGCAACTTAATTTTAGTTGCTGGAAAATTGCGGGTTGAAGAATCAACAGATCGGGAAGAAATCAGCGAAATCGAAAAGCTATATAGTATCATCGACCAGTACAATTTACATGGCAAAATTCGCTGGCTAGGGGTGCGTTTACCTAAAAACGATTCTGGCGAAATTTATCGCATTATAGCCGATCGCCAAGGTGTTTTTGTTCAACCTGCTTTATTTGAAGCTTTTGGTTTGACAATTTTGGAATCAATGATTTCTGGATTACCCACTTTTGCTACTCAATTTGGTGGCCCATTGGAGATTATTCAGGATAAGGTAAATGGCTTTTACATTAATCCCACAAATTTAGAAGAAACCGCCGATAAAATTCTTGATTTTGTTTCTAAATGCGCTCAAAATCCCGATTATTGGCATGAAATTGCTCACAAAGGAATTGACAGGGTGTACAGTACATATACGTGGACAATTCATACCAACAAGTTGCTATCCTTGGCGCGGATTTATGGTTTTTGGAATTTTACTTCCAAGGAAAAACGGGAAGATTTGTTGCGCTACATTGAATCTTTGTTTTATTTGTTGTTTAAACCAAGGGCGCAACGTTTGTTAGAAAAGCATATGCAGAGTTAAGGAATACATTTTGGTTTGTAGTGAGGACTTTAGTTCTCAGTCTAAGGACTAAAGTCCTTACTACAAACTAACTTACTCTTTCTGCTAATTCCAACCAACGTTCGGTAGCGGTATCGATCGCATTTGTCAATTCGGCTAATCTTTCGGTCAATTTCTGCATTTCCGTAAAATCATTGGGAGGGTTATTGTAAAGCATTTTCTCCACTACTTCTTTTTCGGCTTCCATTTCGGGAATCTGGGTTTCTAGCATTTCGTATTCCCGCTTTTCTTTGAAAGAAAGTTTACCGGGTTTAGATGATTTTTCAGGTGAAGGGGCTGGTTTTTGTTCTTTCGGTTTAGTATCGGCAACTTTTGACTCCAAAGTTTTAGCTTCTGCTTCTTCTTCCGCCTTTTTGTAATCCAAATATACCGAATAATTGCCGGGATACAAGCGCAAATTGCCACCAGACTCGAAGGAGAATACCATGTCGATCGTGCGATCGAGAAAATAGCGATCGTGAGATACCACAATCACGCAACCGTTAAAATCTTCTAAGTATTCTTCTAACACCGCCAACGTTTGCACGTCTAAATCGTTAGTCGGTTCGTCTAAAATCAGCACGTTCGGCGCACTCATCAACACGCGCAACAAAAATAATCGCCGTTTTTCTCCACCAGAAAGTTTATGAATTGGTGCGTATTGTTGATTGGGTGGAAATAGAAACCTTTCCAACATTTGAGAAGCAGTGATCACGCTTCCATCGGCGGTTTTCACCAGTTCGGCTACATTTTTCAGGTACTCGATCACTCGTTGATTTTCGTTCATTGTCACGTCATCCGAGTGTTGGTCAAAATAACCGATGTGGATGGTGGAACCGAGTTCTACCGTACCTGAATCCGGTTGTACTCGTCCGGTAATAATATCCATCAAAGTGGATTTTCCCGCACCGTTGCTACCAATAATACCGATGCGATCTTCGGGATTGAAGTTGTAGGTGAAATCTTTAATTAAAGTGCGATCGCCATACGCTTTGCAGATATTCGTTAATTCAATAACTTTCTTACCAATGCGACGACCGGGAGTAGTAATATCTACTTTACCTTGGGTTTGCTTAAATTCCTGACCTTGCATTTCCCGAATGCGATCGATCCGGGCTTTTTGCTTGGTGCTGCGTGCTTTTGGCCCACGCTTCAACCATTCCAACTCTCGGCGCAACACTCCGGCGTGTTTGCGTTGACTGCTGGCGGCGATTTCTTCCGCTTCCGCTTTTTTCTCCAAATAATAAGCGTAATTGCCAGAATAAGTGTAGAGGTCTGCGCGATCGATCTCGATAATTCGATTAGTAACGCGATCGAGAAAATAGCGATCGTGCGTAATCAACAACAACGCACCCCGAAAGCGATTCAAATAACTTTGCAACCATTCCACCGACAACGCATCCAAATGGTTAGTCGGCTCATCCATTAATAATACATCCGGTTCCGATAATAGCGCCGCCGCCAGTGCAATTCGCTTGCGATAACCTCCTGATAAATCGCCAATTTTGGCATCAAAATCTTCAATTCCCAACTTAGTCAAAATGATTTTGGCATTAGTTTCCAATTCCCACGCACCTACTGCTTCCATGCGTTGAGAAACGCTGTACATTCGCGTCATCAGCTTTTCAGTGTCGCCTTGTCCGTGCGCCAGTTTATCGGAAATTTCCTCATATTCCCGGACCAATGCCATCTTTTCGCCACTATCGGCAAATACTTGCTCTAAAACCGTGTGATTTTCGTCTAAATCTGGCTGTTGCGGCAGGTAAACAATTTTAGATCCCGAATTGACCCAAATTTCGCCACTGTCGATCGACTCCATTCCAGCGATCATTTTCAGCAATGTGGATTTTCCAGAGCCGTTGGTGCCGATTAGCCCTACTTTATCGCCTTCATCCAGGCTAAAGTTAGCATCTCGCAAAATTTCCTTGATGCCGAAATCTTTTTTAACAGAGCGGAGAGTGAAAATAGTCATGAGTCACGGGAGAGCTACCGATTAACTAGTCTAGCAATCAAGGATGAAGGGTAAAGTATGAAGGATGAAGTCAGAATTCAGAATTCAGGAGTCAGGAGTCAGAATTCAGGAGTC
>CAZJJR010000123.1:7246-14254 GCA_964546365.1 uncultured bacterium
CAGGAGTCAGAATTTAGGAGTCACAAAATTTCTTCTTTCCCTTTTCCCCTTTCCCCTTTCCCCCTTTCCCCTTTTTTTATGACCGAAACCCCCAGTCAACCCACCACCCGCAAAGGTATTACTACCGAACATACCTTATCGCTTGCCGATCGCGAAATTCGCTACACCGCAACAGCTGAATGGCAAACCTTATTTAAAGAGGAAAAGCCAATCGCGGAAATGTTTCACGTCGCTTATTTAACTCAGAATGAGGAAGCAGCAACGCGACCTCTCACCTTTGTATTTAATGGTGGGCCAGGAGCGGCTTCCGCATACTTGCACATGGGAGCGTTGGGGCCAAAGCGGGTTTATTTTGGCGAGAAAGGCAGTCTCCCGAAACCCCCTGTGCGGGTAGTGGAAAATCTGGAAACTTGGTTGAGTTTCACCGATTTGGTGTTTATCGATCCGATTGGCACGGGTTTTAGTCGCAGTTTGCCACCAAACAAAGATTCTCAAAGTAAATCTGAGGAAAAAGACGATTCAAAAGAGACAGATAAACCTAAAGAAACAGAATTTTGGGAAGTCGAACGGGACTTAAACGGTTTAGGAGAGTTTATTCAAAGATTTCTTTCCCGCCAGAAACGCTGGTTATCGCCTATTTTTATTGCTGGAGAGAGTTATGGCGGTTTCCGAGTTGCCAAATTAGCCCGCAAACTGCAACAAGAATTTGGCGTGGGTCTTTCCGGTGCAATTTTGATTTCTCCAGCTTTAGAGTTCAGCTTGTTGGGAGGAAATGATTACAACCTCACGTCATGGGCGACCCTGTTTCCTTCTTTAGCGGCGGCTGGTGCTTTTCACGATCGCGCTCGTTGGGCCAAAGAACCGGGAGATTTGCCAGCGCATATGACTGCTGCCGAACAGTTTGCCCGCAAAACTTTGATTCCCCTGTTAGCAATGGGCGATACTCTGACACCTGATGAACGTCAGACAGCGTATCAGCAAATATCAGAATTGATTGGTTTACCTTTGCCAATTGTAGAAAGACAGGGCGGAAGAATTGATATTGAAGTTTTTGCTAGGGAGTTGTTGCGCGATCGGCAACGAATTGTAGGATTATATGATGCGTCGGTGACTGCGATCGATCCTTTTCCCGATCGTCTCACATATGAAGGCAGCGATCCAACTTTAGATGGACTCGATCGATTATTTACAGGTGCGATTAACAGTCACTTACGAGATACTTTGGGAGTAGAAACTGACCTAACTTACAATTTACTTAATTTAGAAACATTCAAAGCTTGGAAATTTGACCTCAAAGGCGATTTAAAACAGGGCTTTATTGGTGCAGTTGACGATTTGCGGATAGGAATGACCCTCAATCCTTATATGCAGGTGTACATCACCCACGGATTTTTCGATCTCGTCACTCCTTATTTTGCTTCTAACCATTTAGCAGATTTAATGAAACTAAATCCCGAACTTCGCCCCAATTTAACCCTGAAACATTTTCTCGGTGGGCATATGTTCTACGCTTGGGATGAATCTCGCCAGCAATGGTATAACGAGATGAAAGGTTTTTATCAAAAAGCTATAGGATGATACAAAATACTTTTACCAAGGTGGGTTTGGTGATGAACTTGTCTATGGGAATCAAGGATTGTCGTCTAATACCATTTCAATTTTAATGCGTTACACATCGACCCCCCCAGCCCCCCTTAGCAAGGGGGGAACAAGAAAAGTATTTGTATCAATGATTTCGTGAATAATCCCTTTCTTATCTGTGTTCATCTGTGTTCATCTGTATTCATCTGTGGTAAAAATTTAACCCCTGACTCCCACACTTTCTTATCTGCGTTAATCTGCGTTTATCTGTTTTCATCTGCGGTAAAAAAATTAACCCCTGACTCCCACAGATCGCTCTTAAACTACCAATGCTAGTGATTCAAAACAAACCAATCAAGCATTTTTCGCGCAATACTAGCTCTGGGGGGAAGTTGTGGCAAATTGTGTTTGTTAAACCAAGCCGCATCTGTCAACTCTTCAGGCTCGATCGCAATTTCACCACTTGCATAATTAGCGATAAAACCAATCATCAAAGAGTTAGGAAATGGCCAAGGTTGCGAACCGAAATAACGAATATCTTTAATTTCAATACCTACTTCTTCCCGCACTTCTCTAATTAAAGTTTCTTCCAAAGATTCCCCTGCTTCTACAAATCCCGCCAAAATACTATACATTCCCGGCGGATATCGATGAGCGCGAGCCAACAATATATCATCACCGCGATAAATCAACACGATTACAGCTGGAGAAAGGCGCGGATAACTAACTAAACCACAACTAGGACAACGCTTTGCACGTTCGTGGGGTAATTGGGTAGTCGGTGTTGCACAGTGTCCGCAATACTGATGGTTGCGATCCCAGTCTACAATCTGAACGGCACGACCTGCGATCGCAAATAACTCATCGCCTAAGCTTTCGTAGAGTTCCCGCAATCCCCGAAAAGCCATATAATCGGGAGTAACAGCATCTTTCGCCAGTTCCGCCGCGTAACAAGGCTGATTATCCAGCGTACCGATAAATTGCGTTCGCATCGGTACTAAGCCAATCTCCTTCAAACTAATCAGCTTGGGAATTTCCGTAACCGTCTCTTTTTCGCGAACTAGCAACTTATTACCGACAAATGCGAACCACCAGGCGGGTTCAGATTGGACTTCGGGAGGTGCTATCCCTGGAATGAAGGTTCGATTCATGTGAGTAGGAGGTTTTCTCGATCCGCTTGGTGGAATCGTTTCGATCGTATCATTGCTTTCAAGCTGCTAGCAGTTCTTCTTACGATCTTAAAAGTACTAAGGAGACCGATACTGCACATAATTCGATTTGACTTATATAGTCAAATTGACTATATTTATGACACAAACAAACTTTATGACTCTAAAACAGTTAGGCAAGCTAGCCAAAGCTTGTCGAGAAAAAGCTGGTTTAAATCAAAGTGAAGTAGCTTCTTTGATTGGAACTTCCCAATCTAACGTAAGCGCTGCTGAAAGCGGTAAGAGTACTAGATACGCTAATGTGGCAATACGGGCAATTGAAGCACTTAGTAAGAAAAAGGTAACTGGGCCTTTTTTCCTGATCGAAGATATATCTGAACAATCAAAATGATGAAATACCTCAAAACAGCAGCAGACTTTTTCGCGGGTATAGGACTTGTAACATTAGGTTTACAAAAGCAGGGTTGGAATGTTGTATATGCTGTTGACCATAGCGAAGAAAAGCAAAAATTGTACGTAAATCACTTTGGTGTTGGTCATTATCACCTCAATGACATTAAAAAAGTTACTGGAATAGAAGTGCCAAATATTACGCTTGCCCATGCTTCTTTTCCTTGCACAAATACTTCTGTAGCTGGCTCGCGTAGTGGCCTTCACTCTGGAGAATCATCTACATTTTGGGAATTTATACGTATTCTGAAAGAAATGAAAAGCTTTAGTAAAATTCCTCCTTTTGTAATGATTGAGAATGTTGAAGGTCTGCTAAGTTCGGGAGCGGGGAAAGATCTTACAGCTATTCTAACAGCGCTCAATGAACTTGGATATTGTGTAGATATACTTCTTGTTGATGCTGCTTATTTTGTACCTCAAAGTCGCCTGCGCCTGTTTATAATGGCAAGTCTAATTAGCAGTTGTTCTAATCAATTATCTCAACAATTTTTTATAGAAAATTATAGTAATGCTCGTCCGCAAAAAATAATGGATTTTATTGTAGCTAACCCCCATATTAAATGGTCAATCCGAGACATTCCTCTACTTCCTAACCGTGTTTTGCAACTGAATAACATTGTTGACTTGTCGGCGCAGTGGTGGTGTCGCGAACGTTCAGACTATTTATTTAATCAGATGTTTGATAGACATAAAAAGATTATTTATCGCATGACTAAAAACAACTACTGGTCTTATGGAACAGTCTTTCGGCGTATGAGACAACGAGATGGAATTAAACAATCAACAGCGGAATTAAGAACGGATGGGATTGCAGGTTGTCTCCGTACACCTAAAGGCGGTAGCGCTCGTCAGATTATTATTCGTGCAGGCAAAGGTCAATTTGATGCTCGTCTGATCAACGAGGTTGAAAGTGCTAGACTGATGGGAGCCGTAGATTACACCTTACCTACAGGGATTTCTCTCAATAGTATATTATTCGGTTTTGGAGATGCTGTCTGCGTACCTGTGATTGAGTGGATTGCTAAGTACTACCTCAATCCCATGTTTAATGAACTAGCTATGCGTGAGGAATTAATCCTCACAAGCTAGGTGGATATATGAGTTCGGATTCCAGAATTTGCATGATGAGCGTACCATGTTGTCTTACAGTTCCATAAGGTACATTCTTACGATAACGACGATTGGATTCTTCAGTTTCATACCTTTGTCTAATTCCAGGAAGCCAACTTTGGAATAAAGGAGTTAAAAAAAGACCACTGAGCATTCTTACAGCGACATTTCTATAACTGGGACTGTAGGAAATGAAAATGTGATTTACTCTCATATCCTCAAGTAACTTTGATTGTCCTGTTTTGAGGTGGTACTGATACTCGAATGAGCTTCCTTCCATGCTTGATTTAATCTCACAATCCTGGAGATCTACACCTGCTCCTAACATTCCTCGCTTACCAGTTAAAATTGCTCCAAACAATTCCCACATTCTAGGAGAAACACTACCAGGAACAGCGATGTTATATCTTTGTAGTAACTCAATTCGATACTCGTTGTAAATATCATTTCGGTAATACTGATAAGCTTCGTTAATAAAAAGACCTTCCATACTAAATTCTTAGATAGATTTAAAATGTATTTTTGAAAATATATATAGCGATCCTAAATGAATTGCGAACAACTAAACCCCTCCCAACCCTCCCCTTGGTAAGGGGAGGGCTAGGGTAGGGTTGATTACTTAAATAGGATCGCTATATCTAGATGGTACCAACACATCCAGAAATTAGGTAATCACATCATCTGCAATATTGTAGGCACTCGATTGATTCTGTTCTACTCACGGATGCTAATCCCTTTTTTCTTGGCGAGGAATGTAAACAACAAACTTTGTGCCTTCTCCAATTTTACTATTGACTTCAATTTTGCCATTTTGAAGCTCCACACATTTTTTAACCACGGCGAGTCCCAAGCCACTGCCTGAAACACTTTCCACATTTTGACCGCGATAAAAGGGGGTGAAAATGTTTTCTCTATCTTCTGGTAAAATGCCGATGCCTCGATCTTCAACTTCAAATATAATTTGCTCCGGTTCGCACTGAAGTTTTAAACTCACCTCGCTTCCTGAAGGCGAATATTTCATCGCATTTAGCAATAAATTACTTAGAATTGAATACAATAATTTTTCATCAAGATAAACTCGGCCTAATTCTCCGTGGCTGGTGAAATTAAGAGGATGTTGCATCGAAGTTGAAGATTGAAAATCGTCTAGTAAATTCAGACAAAATGCTTCGATGTCTATCAGTTCTGGTTTACATTCGAGCTTGCCAGTCTCGGCTCTGGTTAGGGTTAAAATATCGGTAATCAACCGATTCATCAGTTTAGCAGATGTTTGAATTCGATATAAGTTTTTTAAGTGATTTTGTTCGATTTTCGGCGCTAGAATTTCCGCTAATAATTGGGAAGATGCCAGAATCACGCTCAAGGGAGTACGAAATTCGTGGGAAATCATGGAAAACAAACGTAGCTTTAAATTGCTGAGTTCTTGTTCTTGAGCCAATGTTTGTTCTAATACTTTTAGTTTGTGTCGGCGTTTTTGTCCCCAATAAAACATGACGATCGCACCACAAGCAACCGCAAAACTGAGAAATATTCCTACTCGTTCGATAGAAGAGCGATATTGAATTTTCGATCGAGCTTGTTCTAATGAATGTTTTAGTTGTTGGTTTTCGACATCTTTAACTTCAGTTAATAAAGTCTGGATCTGCTCCCTTAACTGCACGCTGTAGTCAGTGATCGAGTTTTGGGTTTGCATTGCTGTATTCGATCGATCGCGTTTGTAGAGATCGATCGACTGCTGGAATAATGCCATCCGCTGCATCGTTAACTGATTCAACTGCTGTATGCGCTGTTGTTGAGATCGATCGAGGTCTGCATATTGCCGAAGCTGACTCAACTCTGCTTTCATCTCCCTTACTGCTGCTTGGTGGCGACCTAATTCTTCCTCTCTGCCAGAGAAAATATAGCCTCGCCGTCCCGATTCGGCTACGCTCATTGCAGCATAAAAATCTGTTAAAGTTCCCAATACGTTATAAGTCGATCGCACCCGGTTCGCATTTTCTACCAACTCCGTTGTATTTTTAGAAGACACCAGGTTTACTAACGCCAATAGCAGTAAGATAGCACCCAGACTACTGGCGATCGCCTTTTCTTCAAGCGACCACTTCATGAAAGATATAGAATAAACGAACTTTTCAATCGTGACATAGCTATGCGAATTTTGATTGTGGAAGATGATGTTCAATTATCGGAAGTCTTAACAGAAGCTTTAACTCGCCGTCAGCACGTCGTGGATGTGGCGCGGGATGGAGTGATTGCCTGGAATTTGACTGAGGCGATCGCCTATGATTTGATTCTTCTAGATGTCACCCTGCCTAAGTTAAACGGCATTCAGTTCTGCCAGCAGTTGCGATCGGCAGAAGCTAAGAAACACAAGCAATTGAAGAGTGCAGTCCCCGTTTTGATGTTAACCGCACGGGATACGGTAGCAGACAAAATCGTTGGCTTAGATGTTGGTGCAGATGATTACGTAACGAAACCCTTTGACTTGGAGGAGTTGATGGCGCGGGTGCGAGCATTGCTCAGGCGAGGGCTTTCTACAACTGAGTTTAACTTGCATTGGGGTAGTCTCCAGTTGAATCCTAGCACCCACGAGGCAACTTACGCCGATCGTCCCCTCACTTTAACCCCCAAAGAGTATGCTTTGCTAGAGTTACTGGTTGCCAGCGGTAGACGAATTTTGAGTCGATCGGGCATTATT
>CAZJJR010000123.1:14298-16646 GCA_964546365.1 uncultured bacterium
GATTCGCCAGTCGCGGAAACGGTAACTTCTCATATTCGGGGACTGCGACAAAAGTTGAAAGCACTCGGCGCACCGGATGATTTCATTGAAACGGTGCATGGGTTAGGATATCGGTTGAATTGACCGGAAAAAAACAATATTTTTTGCACATTCATCCCTCTCAGAAGAACTCCCAGCGATCCACTTGCACGATTTCTGCATTTTTTCTGCACGAAATCTCCAGAACGCTACAGTATTCTCTTCCTGGAGGAGATCCAAATCGATCCTTCAGACAGATGAAATTTGGTCACTTTAAAAGTATGTGAGTTTTGCAGAAAATTTAGAGAAACAATGGCTATGGTGAGTGAAGATTTCTATCATGGATGGGTAATTCAGGTTGAACGGGAGCCAGTTGGTTACACCTTTCAGTGTTGGATGTCAGAACAACAGGTTGATGTTGGTTTAACTGATGCTCAATACTATTCAACATTCGAGAAAGCTCTGAGCGCCGGACGGTTAAGGGCAGATTTGGAAAGCGTGCGTCTGTCGTTAACCAACTTTCTGCGGGGAAAACTCAAACATTTGCTGCTATATCCCGATGAGCAGAATTCTCTGGAAAACTCGATCGCTCAATACATCGATCTAGCCAAGAATCAGTTCGGTTGATTCGCTCTGGTGATGTAATTTTGAGCCTTTGAGGAAACGATCGCGATCGAAAGAGAGGAAGATTTAACTCATGCTACAAATCCCAACTAATACCCCCACAGATAACCGGGCGACAGAAAACCTTTGTTATTACCACAATACAACCGATCGGATTCAAATCGTCCGAATCACTCAATCTATTCCGCAAAAGTTCGAGAAGGTGCTTTTTCCAAAAGAGCGGGTGTTCTTTTACTCTACCCTAGATGCTTCTCTTGATATTTATACTAGCACTACAACTAGTTTAGCTTTGGTCGATCGAGTTCCTTGTTCTCGATTGCAAGTACTTGAGACAGAGGGTTATAGTGGTTTGCAACACTGTGAAGTACAAGCTTCTTAGTGGCGGTTTTACTGATTATATCTATCTATAAATCAACAAATTATGCTTATTGCCTTGTTGGTTATGCTGTAGGGACACGGCATCAACGATCGTATTGGTGAGCCAAAATTTGAATTATGCGGTGTCCCTACAACTATGTCGATCGCGAACATCAGCGTAGTAATTCCAAAATAACCGCAAAGTAAAACTAAAGTTTAGGGTGAAAAGTTTATGGTAAAAACTTATTGCTTACCTCAACATCTTCAATCTGTTCGGTTAAGTCAGGGTGATTGCGTTCGTTATATCGGTTCGGATTTGCGAATTCAGCAGGACTACGGCAATCAGGACTTACGAATTTTTGCGATCGATGCGCTTAGTGGAATAGCTGTTTGTGAGAACAGTGCAGGAAACTGTTTAGTGGGCGTGTCCCATCATGATTTACAGCTTGTCTAGGCATGAATGTCACTAAGTTTAGTCCGGGAAGGAGGCTGGAGCCTTCTTTTTCCTGGTTCCCAGGCTCAGCCTGGGAACTAGAGATCGCGAGGCTCCAGCCTCGCTTAGATGCTGGAACAATGGTAGTAGGGATAAACTACACCAAATAAACCAACGCCTCCACCAATAAATGATTTTGCTCATCGGTACCGACGGTAATGCGAAGCTTATCTTCTAAACCGGGTTGCTTGAAATAACGCACTAGAATACCCCGTTCTTTTAATGCTAAATAAATTTCTTCTGCGTTACCTTTGGGTGGTTGCGCTAAAAAGAAATTGGTTTGGGAATCCCACAAACGGAAACCTAATTGTTTGAGATCTACTGCTAGTTTGGCGCGGGATGCTTTGACTTTTTTTGCACATTCATTTTTATAAGTTCGATCGCGCATCGCCGCCGCACCTACTAAGCACGCGATCGCGTCGATATTGTAACTATCTTTCAGTTTGAATAAACCGCTCAATAGCTTGGGATTGGCAATCCCGAATCCCAATCGCAAACCTGCCAGAGAATAACCTTTAGATAAGGTGCGAATCACTATAACGTTCTCAAATTCTTTCACCAAAGGCAACGCGGTTTCTTCTGCAAAGTCAACGTAAGCTTCATCGATCGCTAAAACACCGGACAACCTCGCCGCCAATTGTCTGAGATCTTCAATAGGAACCGCATGACCGGATGGACTGTTGGGCGTTGCAATAAAGGTTAGCGCACCGTTGGCGGCTACTAATTCCTCGATCGGTAAGCGATAATCTTCACCATAGGAAATTTCCACTCGTTCCGCCGCCTGCATATCCGATAAGGTGCGATACAGTACGTATGTTGGCATCGGATAAACCACTTTGCGTTCCTTTTCCGCACA
>CAZJJR010000124.1:0-216 GCA_964546365.1 uncultured bacterium
AACATCCAACACTCCCGACACTCCCGATCCAACTCCGGCTAATAACGATGGTTCTCAACCGCCAGCCCAGGTAGTCACAACTCTCACCCCGCCTCCTCCTACTCCTACAGATGTGGTGACAACCGTGACCAGCCCTACTCAGGTCGATCCTGGCAGTACGATTACTTACACCATCACTACCCAGAATCATGGCTCAACTCCAGCGGGTGACGTCAT
>CAZJJR010000124.1:300-16118 GCA_964546365.1 uncultured bacterium
TATTCCCGGCTATTCCCACTTTGGCACCAGGACAGAGCATTACCCGAACGATTACCGTTACGGCTCCGACAACTAGTAGTGGCCCGCTGGTGAACCAAGTCTCTAGCACTTCCGACACGCCTGACCCCACTCCCTCTAATAATGATGGTTCTCAGCCATCTAGCCAGGTAACGACGACCGTCACTCCCCAAACTACTAACGTGCAAGTAACGCAAGCTGGCCCAACTACGCCGGTTCCCGCAGGTAGTAACGTGACTTTGACGACTGGAGTAACTAATAATGGTACGATTCCAGCCACAAATGTTATCCTGACCAATCCTTTACCGCCAAACGTGACTTTTGTTTCGGCTACGCCTTCTCAGGGAACTTGCACTTTTGCTAATGGCTCTGTTACTTGCAATTTGGGTACGATTAATCCAAATCAAACGGTTAATGTTTCGATCGTCGTGATTCCTACTCAACCAGGAAATATTAGTAATCCGATTTCTGTAAGTGGAACTAATATTGCTAGTTCGAGTAGCAACAATATTACCACTCCGATCCAAGTAGTTCCGCCGCAAACAGACCTAGAGGTAACGCAAACTGGCCCAACGGAACCGCAGCCAATAGGTGAGAATACGACTTTTAATACCGTGGTAACGAATAAAGGGCCCGTGACGGGAACGGCGGTTACTTTAACTAATCCGTTACCACCAAATACTACTTTTGTTTCGGCTACGCCTACTCAAGGCACTTGCCAACTGACAAATAACAATGTCGTTTGTAATTTGGGTGATTTGAATCCGGGTCAATCGGTAAATATTGCAACGGTGGTAACTCCAGTAGCACCGGGAACTATTACTAATCAGGTGTCGATCGCTTCTCCAAATGATTCTAATCCAGCAAATAACCAAGCAAGTGCGATCGCTCAAATAATTGCTAGAGAACCCCGCGTCCGTTTGGTGAAGCGGATTACCTCCGTTATTAGGTCTGGTAGTGTTTTCTTGTTTAACAATCTGGTTGATGACCCAACCGATGAAAATGATAACGCTCCTGGTTGGAATCAATTTAGACCCCTTGGTGTAGTCTCGGTTCCCGTTTCCGAACCAGTCCGGAGTGGGGATACGGTGGAATACACGATTTACTTTTTATCTGATGGTACGACGCCTGCGGATAATGTCAGAATTTGCGATGCGATTCCCGATAATACAACTTTTGTACCTGATGGTTTTGGCTCCGGTCGGGGTATGCAGTTAAATTTAGCTGGGGTAGTTTCAGCTTTGACAAACGACCAAGATGGCGATGTGGGAAGATTTTTCTCGGTGTTAGCGCCTTTGCCTACCGGTAATCCTTGCGTTAATCCGAATAATCCAAACGGAACGGTATTGTTTAATATCGATCGCATTCCCAGTACGGCTGGTAATAATTTTGGTTTCGTGCGTTTTCGAGTCAGAGTTGAGTAGGAATAGAGAAACCGGGTTTCTAATCCCCACAGGTACACGAGAAAATTTCTACCCAAAATACTTACTAGCCAACTTCGGATAACGCTCTTTTACCCAGGATGCTAAACCTTTTCTTGGTTCGTCATCCAACTGACGTTCAAGAGCAGCCACAATTCCTTCATCAACCACATCATCAATTAAATCAAACACAAAAATATTGCAATCTTCTCCTCGACGGGATTTAAACTGACTCACATTTAAGTCAATTCCTAAATAAAAATCTATTACTCCTTCTAATTGAATTTCGCTACCGATACCAATCATTAAAATCTTAATCTCATCTTGGCTATTGATTCGGGAACAAGTTGAGCCAATTAAATCAACAAATCTCTTCCTGTCGCTTAATTCCCCATCTGTATAAATAATGATAAAAGCATTTTTATTATCTTGACGATTAGCAAACCACTGATTTAAAGCTTCTTCCAATGTTGGCCCAACAAAAGTTTCTCCTCCCGGTACTTTTTCTTTAAATTTTGATTGCACCTGTTCCGCATCTCGGATGATAATAGATTGCGCGGGTTTATTGGCATTAAAGAAGTAAAGAGTTACTTCATTACAAATTTCCCCATAATCATCATCTTGGGTATTGAGTATTTCGTAAATATGACCTCTCACGGTTTCTTGAAGATACTGCCAACGAGTTTTATCGCCAGTGGTAGAGTCTTTGATCGTCATCGAACCACTGCGATCGATTAAAATAAAAACATCGCGATTAAAAACTTGTGCGCTCGGCATATTATTTTCTACCTTTTCCTTAAGGATTGTTTGTTTACTTTCTTTAACTTCTTTTTGGTTGAATATCTGTTGATACATTGAGTTAGCAATATCGATTATTTGAGCCAACTTGCCTATCAAACTAGATAAACTGAAAAAAATCTGTTTACAGCCATTTTTGTTCATTTTAACAGTATTTTAGTGATTATTTCTCCATTTGGTCATAAATGGTTGTTAAAAAACATTGCAATTTTTTACAACTTTTCAGTGGGATTAAATATTTTTTCTCGAATGGCTATTTTCAATATTAGAAGTTTTATCCATTGGCACTATGCTAAAAGCTTTAAAAACTAACTCCATTAAAGACATAATACCAAAGATACTAGCTAGACGAATTAGGTATTCAAAAAGCTTATTAGAGTTATTTTCATCTGGAGAAACAATTGGTATGGGATGCCAATCTTTTTCATTTATCAAACTCGATAAACCACGCCAAACTCCTGCTTTCACTAAAGTTTCTTCCTTTTTAATTCCCGTTACCACCACCAACACTACTGACTCGTTAGGTAAACTGTAGCTTTCGATTTCTTCAGCTAATTCTTGTTTTTTTTCTGGCGAAATTTGAGCAATTTTTTTAGTTAAATTTGGTGTTCGATCTAACAAAATTTTTTGACTTCCATTTCCATTCACTAATTGCGCTATCTTCAGATAATCAACCAGCCACCCTGAGTGTTCTTCCATTATCACGGCTTGGCTAATTTTTTCGGTTAAAAATTTACACTTTTCATCCTTTAAAGCACTAGAGGCTAATATACTGAAAGCGCTCTCTTTACTCTTAGAATATTCAGCTATCCAGGCTACAGAAATCCGAATTTGCCGCTCTACAAAGTCTATCCTTCCTTCAGTTTTCAGTCCAGTTACTAACAAAAGTAATTGATTATTTTGACGAGATAAAACTAATGAGAAATCTTCGCTATCGATTAATTGAATAGCGTCTAGCAAAATATTAGGTAAATCTTCTTTTTCTATTAGTTTTTGGTTTTCTTGAGTAACTTCTAACCAATGGTAATCATCATCTTGAGCAAAGCCACGACTCTCAACATAAATCTGCACGACCAACTCCTAAACTAAATAATTAAATTTCTAACAATTTTTCTCCTTGCACGATCGCAAATCCTTCAGTTGATTTGCATTTATTGGCAAACTCAGTAACCGCATTTTTAATAGGTGCATCTAACCCAAAAATACTGACAATTGGCTTCAAAATAGCTGGTGTTTTTTGCTGGTGATGAAGGGTTAATAAAAAGCGCAACAAATAGCGGAGTGGTTGGTCAGTATCTTGTGGGCTATATTCCGCATCCCGACTAACTTTCCGAAAACCAAACATAGGTAAGTAATCTGTTTTTGGTTCCTCAATCATGGTGCAGATTACAGAACCTACAGTTTGCACTGGCGTAATGACTACCGCTACTTGTTCTGCTAAAGATGGAGATTCAAAAAAGTTGAGTAAAGTACTATATTCTCTTTTAATTGATTCTAATAATTGTTTAGCTCCTCTTGTGCCTTGTCTCATTTCTAGTTCGCATTTCACAGGTGCAAAAATCACTAACTTCGGTTCTTTGATATTTTTATAAACTTCCTTGAACATTTCCGTGATTTGCTTTGGTTTATTCACATATTCGTTATATTTTCCTTTCGACATCACCAGTGCTGGCGTATCGATCGCAATTACCACCACCGCCGCATCACTCAGCAATTCTTGCACCCGATTTCTCTCCCTCGCCGTTGCTTTCTCCCCCAAATATCCACCAGGATAATCGTAAAATTGCAATCGCAGAAAAGGCTTTTTATCCTTTTGACTCAAATCGAAACTAAAACGACGAACCTCGGAAGAACCTTGAATTGATTTTCCAGGAGTAACTTTAAATTCTTGAGTCAAAGCTTTTAATTCTTTTAACCGTTTTTCCAAAATTGCTTGACTTTCTTCTTCCGGTTTTAATTCAAGATTTGCATCAATACTGATTTGCTTGAATTGTTCGTACATGGAAGTTAAAAGGCTAGTTTTGCCCACAGCGCTAGGGCCAAGCATGGTAATTTTTAGTTCGTTCATTGTTCTGTGATAAAATGATGATTAAGGCCAGAATTAATCCGATTTTAATTCAAGAATTGCAAAGCTTGCGATTGATTTGCCAACTCAGCTTTTTCCACTAATTTTTGCCAATCCCGCCGCACGTCAGAACCTTCACCCATAGGCGCAAATTCTAATGGCCAAACTTGACTTCGTACTTCGTAAAGAAAAATTTGCCACTCATCTTTAATATTTTCTGCACGCAATGCTTGATCGACAAATTCTTCAACAGATGCAAAAGCAGCTTGTCTTGGTTCGCTATACAAATTCTCTAAAGCTTCCTTACATTTAAACACCGTTTCCTTATGTAATTGTTCCAAGTTTTCCAGTATTTCCTCTGCGCTGGGATTCTTGGAAAGCTCGATTCCTTTAGTATCTGGAGTGATATCATCTAAATGTTGCCGAATTCGATAATGAAAATTCACTTCATAAGACATCTTAAAATTCCAAATATTTTCAAATGCTTTTTTCAATTGACTTTGCTCATCTGGAACTAAGTCTGCCATTACTTTTAAGAACTCAGCACCGCGAATTTCTGTCAAACCTCCCAAACGTCCGCCATCAACTAAAACTTCACTTACTCTAGATTTTGCATAATCTACAGCTTGTTTCAATCCAGTATCCATCGAACCGAAATGTCTGGTTAAATGAGTGCGGATTTTATGCAGGTATTCTGCATAGGCAATATCCCAAGATCCAGTTTCATCATGGCGAATTTCGATTTGGTCAAGGGTGGGAATTTTTGTATCATTTTGGCAAGCTTGAATAGCTGATTCAACTTGTGGTTTAAAGAAGTTTTCTTCTGCCGTATCTCTTTCTTGTCTTAACTCTTTTAGCAATCTAACTAAACTCACGGAAAGGTTGCTGAAGAGAGGATTAAATAATTTAAGAAATCTAGCTTGTTCGTTTTGCGATGGCAGCGCTTTGATGAAAGCTTGTCGGGCTTTTTCTAACTCCATGCTAACGGTACTCTGGAGACGGCGCACTCGCTCTTGGCAAGCAGAAGCATATTGACGATCGAGTTCGTTTATCTTATTAGCTAAGTGATCCAAAACGCGGTCTAAAATTTTTGTATTTGCTTCTTCAACTTCCGCGCAGTTAGCAATCAAACATTCTACTACGTTAATGTGTTTTTTACTAATATCATTTACCAAGTCTTGGCAATTATTAAAGTTATCTCCATTTTTCGATTTATCATTTGTTTTATTCAAAATCATGAACGACCACAAATTTAGTGGCAACTCCATTAAAGAAGCACGCGCCGTATCGTAAAGTCGCACATCCACATCAGCCCAATAATCCCCTTTGGCGCTGGGCATTCTCACAAAAAGTACCGCATCAATATCTTGCCCTAATGTTTTCATTAAACGTTCTTCATCTCCCATGCCAGTATCTCCTAAACCCGGCATATCAACTAAAGCTATTTGACCGACTTCTGAATTAGGAAAAGTACAAACAATCTTTACTTCTTTAACTGCTAAATAGTTAAAAAATATCCGCTGTCCGTCGGGGGTATCTTGTGCTACGTATTCGCGAATTTCATTTCTGGAAATGCGACGAGCAGGCGATCGCAATAAACTACCATAGCGATCGAAACGATCGTGATATCTGGCTAAATGTTCGTACATCGCTCCCGGTTCTGCATATCCCGGTAAGTCACTCGGTAAAGGAGGTAGGGGTTGATTAGCAAACTCAGCCAGGGTAATCGGTTTTGCACCTAACCGCAGTTTTTCATAATAAGGAGCAATCACTTCATCCAAAAAAGAACGCTCGGAATGAAAAGTTACCTCTCCGTAAGTTTCCACATTTGGATTGTGACGAATCGTACTGCGAACACCCGTACAATGTTGGCGATCGCCATCTGGAATTTCCGCCGTAGTTAAACCTGTTAAACTTTGCAATAATCGGCTTTTTCCTTGTCTCGCTCGTCCAACTACCCCAATATTTAAAGTATCGCGAGAAAACCTCACCCGCAGTTTGGCTATCGCTTCTAACTCAGCCACAATGCTTAATTGAATTGTCAAAAAATCAATTTCCGATAGCTTTCCTCTAATGTTTGAATCTTCCACTCTTGTCAATAACTGATGTCTCTGTAAATCAAGTTCTCTAAGTATAGAAGTCAGTTCCCTTAAATTTGCTTCTACACCTTCAATTTTTTGTGCTAAAGGGCGACGTTTTTCGATGATATTAGCAATTCTGTTGGTTCTCGCAGTATTACTCATAGCGTTTTCTCCTGAGAAATTTGCCTGCATTACAAAAAATTGTCTAAACTGTCAATAAGTGGTAATCTTTCTTAAGGAATTGTTTAGCTGTTTGTTGTTTTAAGCTCTAGAAAAATTATCTTTTGAGCGACGGCTTAAAATCAAACTATCATACTTGAAAATCTTAAATATCCTTAAAAAAAATTTATCTCAGTAATCGAAGTATAGGACTAAGCTCTACTTTATCCCATAAATTATTTCCCAGCTAATTGAGTCTCCATAACTTGCCATCCGGGTTGCCACCGATTAAATAAATAATAAATAGAATATTTTTATACAATAACGTTAAGTAAAAATAATACTATACTTAGCTTCACAGACTTTTAATATTTACACGGTAGTCAAAATCACAAAAATCAACCATAACTAGATTAGGTAGCTTTGCTAACCACGGCATCTCTGCCAAGCCCGGTGATTAAATTTTTCTTTGAACCTTCAATGAGTAATACCCTTACCAAAGTTCCTTTTGTAGACTTAACAATTCAACATCAACCCCTGCAAGCTCGAATCGAACAAGCCATTCATCACGTTCTCCAGCAAGGTGATTTCGTATTGGGAAAAGCCGTGGCAGAATTCGAGACAGCCTTTGCAACCGCTTGCGGTACTCAGTATGCCGTTGGTGTAGCTTGTGGAACAGATGCGCTAGCCTTGGGACTGCAAGCCTGCGGAATAGGCGTAGGCGATGAAGTAATCTTACCGACAAACACTTTTATCGCTACTCTCATCGGAGTCCTCCACGCTGGTGCTACCCCGGTTTTGGTTGATTGCGACCCCCAAACTGCTTTAATTGACCTCAAAGCGGCTGAAAAAGCGATTACTCCCCAAACTAAAGCGATTTTACCAGTCCATCTTTACGGTCAAATGGTTTCGCCAAAGCAACTGCTCGATCTCGCCAATGCCCACAATTTGTTAATCTTTGAAGATGGCGCTCAAGCACACTTAGCAGAACGAGAAGGTTACAAAGCAGGATCGATCGGAAAAGCAGCTGCTTTTAGCTTTTATCCCAGCAAAAATTTGGGAGCTTTTGGCGATGGAGGAATGGTAGTCACTAGCGATTCGGAGGTGGCAAAAAAAATGCGATCGCTACGCAACTACGGTGCCCCACAAAAATACATTCACAGCGAATACGGAACCAACAGCCGCCTAGACACCTTACAAGCCGCGATCCTCAACATTAAACTGCCCCATCTAAATCAGTGGAATACTCAACGCAATCAAGCTGCTCAACAATATGACACCTTATTGCAACCGCTGCAATCAAAAGGTATTTTCCCCATCAAAAATGAAGTTGGTAGCGGACATATTTACCATTTATACGTAATTCGGATTACCGAAAATTGCCCCCTCGATCGCGATACAATTCAGACTAAACTAGGCGAACTTGGCATCCAAACAGGCATTCATTACCCCCTGCCTTGTCACCTTCAGCCAGCTTATCAGTATTTAGGCTACCAAGCTGGAGATTTTCCCCAGGCAGAAATTCTTTCCAAACAAATCTTATCCTTGCCAATGTATCCTGGGTTGAGCCAAACTCAGATCGAGCAAGTAGTACAAGCTATTAATGACATTTGTTAATAAGTCATTGGTTATTGGTCATTAGTTATTTGCCGATCGATAAATATTTAAATACAAATGACAAATGACCGATCGCAAGCGACAAAATCAAACAGCCAAAGCAACCCTATGCAAATCCAGCAACGAATTCCAAATACCATCGAGCGACATTTATTAGGTGGCGCTATATTATCTTTTTTAACAATTTTATACGCACCGCTCATCTTACATTGGTATGATGGTTGGCTACATAAAACTATTGGCATTATTCACGAATATTTCAGCCACGGACTGATCGGTTTACCATTTGCTGCCTACATCGCTTGGACAAATCGCAAACTCTGGCGACGCTTACCAGAGCAATCACATCCCTTAGGCGCTATCTTACTAATAATTGGCGGCATATTTTATTTAAGTGGCTTAACTGACTGGGTAAATTTATCCCTCCCCATCATATTAGCTGGACTTTGCTTGTGGCTAAAAGGGATTCCCGGCTTTAAACTGCAATGGTTTCCCCTATTATTAGTTTTATTAGCATCTCCTACATCAGTTCCCTATCTGATCGAACCCTACGCATTACCATTACAAAGTTTCATTGCCGCAGTTGCAGGATTTATCTTGAGTCAGTTTGGGATAGACGTATTCGTAGAAGATATCAACTTATACGTAGGCGGACAAATTGTAGAAGTTGCACCTCATTGCGCTGGCTTGAAGATGCTATTTACCAGCCTTTACGTAGGATTGATGTTACTTTATTGGACAGGTGCATTACAATCTCGCTGGAGAACCACTTTCTTCTTAATATCTGCCGCTTTAATTAGCGTAACTGCCAATATTATCCGCAATACATTGCTTACCTTCTTTCACGGCACGGGGAATAACCAAGCCTTTGAATGGCTGCACGAAGGATGGGGAGGTGACTTTTATTCTGCCTGTATGCTGGGATTACTGGTTTTGCTAATTAACGGCATGGAAAAATACTTTCCTAGTTCCCTACAGGAGGAATAAAAATCATGGTGTCCCTTGCCAAATCATTTCAGCAATTTCGCTCGCTCCCAAAACTTTTTTTGCTAATATTTTTGTTGGTTTTAATTGGATGGGGAGCCGTTCCTAGTTATTTAAAAGGAAGTTGGGCTTGGCAAAATCCCCCGCTCGTGCCGCACCTAAAAGAACTTAAAGAGTTAAAAACAAAAGGTTTAACCATCGACGGTTGGCAAACCTCTTCTCAAGAAGTCAAAGAAGTGAGCGGTCATAAATGGTTTTATCAAAATCTTCAGAATTCAAAAAATAATCAGGCTGTATTGCTGCTTCTACCTCAAGTAGGCATCAAAGAGCAACCACAAGTAGAGTGGGTAGATATTAAAGGCTTTTGGCGTTGGAAAACAGATTATCATCGTTCCGTTCAGTTTAAGGTGGAATCTCCAGATCGTTCGGCTCGACCGATCGCGGTAAAAGCCAATTACTTTCAAGCTTGGAATCCAAAACAAACTTACGCTGTCCTGCAATGGTACGCTTTTCCTAATGGAGGCAACCCATACCCAAATCACTGGTTTTGGGCCGATCAAATTGCCCAATGGCAGGGGCGTCGAGTTCCGTGGGTAGCGGTCAACATCCAAATTCCCATCGAGCCATTAGGCGATATCCAAAAAGTTTGGCCTTTGGCTGAATCTCTCGGTCAGTCCGTTCAATCAGCATTAATGGCAGGGGCGCTACAGAAAAAGTAAAAAGTCAAAAGTTAAAACTATAGATTAACGATGAAAGGGGTTCTCTTCCAGCAACGATTAATAGCTAGCTGTCTGGTTTCTCTTCATACCAGTAGTACATTTTTGCTAACTAGCACGCTCCTGCTATCGCACTTACCGGAAAAAGCTCTGGCAACTAATATTACAGATTGGAGAAGCGGGAAAGGGGAAGAACAGCAGAACAAACAACGGGCAGATGCCCATAAATTTCACTCCCCCTCCCCATCTCCCCAAACTGTTTCCCAAGCACCCGTTACTATTCCAGTCGTTCCCTTTGAACTCCAGAACACGCCCCAACGCTTTCAAGGAAGCCCTCAGTTCGATCGCTATAGGATTGGCCCGAGCGACGTACTTTCAGTAATCGTTCAGCGTTTTCCAGACTTAAGTGCTAACTCATTAGTTACCCCCGAAGGAAATATTGTCTTACCTTTGTTGGGAACGGTGTCGGTGAGAGGACTGACTCTAGAAGAAGCACAAGAAAAAATTCGCTTAGCTTTAAATCGTTACGTCATAAACCCAGTGGTAACTGTAGGATTAGCTACTCCACGCCAAGTACAAGTTAGTATCACCGGCGCGATCGCCAGACCCGGTTTTTACGGCCTTCCCTTTCCTCCACGCCTCTCCAGCGCACTATTAGTAGCTGGTGGTAGTACGGGTCAGGCTGATTTGCGACAAGTGCGGGTGCGACGGTTTTTATTAGATGGTTCTTTTATCGAACAACGTATTGATTTGTTCACTCCTTTAGCTGCCGGAGATCCCCTACCGGATTTACGGTTAGAAGATGGAGATGCCGTAATTATTCCTCAATTGGAAGTAGGAAACGATCCTACTTACGATCGCCAATTAGTCGCTCGTTCCAATATATCTAAGCCAACGATCAACGTTCGAGTTTTGAGTTATCCCAATCAAGGATTAGGTACTCTCGTGCTGCCCAGCGGCAGTAATTTTCTCGATGCCTTTACGAATGCGGTTGGTAATATCGGTAATGCCGATCTCAGCCGAGTAGCCCTCATCCGCTTCGATCCCGAACGAGGGAGAGCGATCGTGCGAGAAATTAACGGTAAAAAAGCTTTATTTGGAGATGCTTCTCAAAACGTTCCGCTAAGAGATAATGATGTTATAGTGGTTGGCCGCAACTTAGTAGGTCGAATTACTTTCGCGCTGAGTACCTTTACCCAACCGTTCCGAGATATTTTAGGATTTCTGCTATTTTTCCGACAATTAAGTGAAAGCGCTACCGATCTCTTCAACCCAACAGGAGACAATAATGATTGAAGATAATTTAAAAAAATAAACATCAAAAATTCTCTCTACCAATTTTAATTTGCCATGAGTTCACCTATTGTTAAACGTTATCTAATCTCCTTCGACCAACACAAATGGAAGGGAGTAACTGCTTGTATCATGATTTTGGCAGGCTCTGCCTTTGTAGCACTACAGCCACCGCCACCAAATCAATACGAGGCATCAGGGGCTCTAACGTATACTCAGCCGCCAGTGTTTTTTTCTAAGACGGGAACCGACATTCAACAACAAGCACAAACTATGAATGTCGATTTGTTTGTCAACGAAGATGTAATCAAAAAAGCAGCAGAAAAAGCCAAAGTAAATGTCATAAAAGTAGCTAAAGGAGTTACGGTTAAACTACCTAAACCACCAGCCAAAGGAGAACCACCTCCACCTCCAATATTTACGATATTATTTACTGATGAAAATGAAAGTAAGGCTGCACAAGTAGTCAATACTGTCATGGAGGGGATGATAGAACGCAGTCGGTTAGTCAATGTTTCCCGGCTAACAGCAATTAAAGATGAAATAAAAAAACGATTGCCAGCCGCTGAAAAAGAACTGCGAATTACAGAAGTAGAACTACAAAACTACACCAAGCGAGAAGGGCCTGTTTTATTAGCCGCCGAAAATGGTAGTTTGATTAAAGGAATTACTACTACCCAAGATCAACAACGGCAAGTTGATTTCCAGTTACAAGGAATTACTCAACAAATCATTAGTTTGCAACAAAGATTGGGATTGAATCCCGATCAAGCATATGCTTCTTCCGCTCTCAGCGCCGATCCGATTATTGCAAATTTGCGAATCCAGATTTACCAAACAGAATCCCAATTAGAGATTCTCAAAAAAGACCTGCGAGCGGAACATCCGAACGTAGTGGCTTTAGTTAAGCAGAAACAAGCTTACGATCGATTGCTGCGCCAGCGAGCCGCTGAGGTGATCGGGGGAAATGGAGCCGCACCATTGCAAAATGCCGATCGAATTCGTCAAGATAGCAACCTCGACCCAGCGAGGCAACTTTTAGCACAACAACTAGTTACCTTACAAACTCAAAAGGAGGCTCTCCAGTCCCAACTACAAGCTCTCAAAAACACCGAAATGCAGCTACGGCAGGAATATCGCGCGATTCCTGACAAACAGCTAGAGTTAGCCCGCTTACAAGAACGATTTCAACTTAAACAAGGTCTTTATAGCAAAATGCTGGCTACCTTGGTGGACGCCCAAGCAGCAGAAGCAGAAACCGTAAGCAGCTTAACCATTATTAAACCAGCACAAGTTATTGCTTTACCGCAAACCGGTCAAAGTCCGGTGATGACAATTTTGATCGGTGCAGCAGCAGGTATAGCTGTCGGTGGCGGTTTGATCTTCCTCTTGGGTTCGATGGGTGGCATATTGCAAACGATGGAAGATATCCGAGGTGTGGTAGAACAACAAGATGTGCCATTATTGGGTACTATCCCTTTAGTGTTAAACATTTATGCCGGACAAGACGGATTACCGATTTTAGTAGCACTTGATTCACCTTATTTGGAATCTTACGAACGCTTCCGCACTAATCTACGTCGTGCTAGCGAAAAACCCGTGAAGGTGGTTTTGTTTACCAGCACGATTAACCAAGAAGGCAAGAGTATCAGTGCTTATAATTTGGGTATAGCATCGGCTCGTGCTGGGAAGCGGACGCTGATCGTCGAGGCAGATTTGCGATCGCCATCCCTAGCTAAATCTCTGAAAGTAGCATCCGATCCCGATGCTTCGATCGAACCCCTGCACTACTACGGTAGCTGGAGCGAATGCGTACTATTAGTGCCAGAAGTAGAAAATTTATACGTAGTACCCAGTCCTGGCCCGCTGCGCCAACCCGCAGCCGTTCTAGAATCTAGCGAATTTCGCAGGTTAGTAGAGGATATGCGCGGTCGGTTCGATTTAGTGATTATCGATACGCCCCCTCTCAGCCATTGCAATGATGCTTTATTACTGGAACCTTTAACCGATGGCATAGTATTGGTCGCTCGTCCCGGTTTTACAGGTGAAAGTATGTTCGCAGAAGCGATCGAGCAATTAACCGAGTCTGAAGATACGCAATTGTTAGGCGTCCTGATCAACGGAGCGGACATCCCGCCACCCATGCCTAGCGTTATTACACAAGTAGTAGTACAACCGGAAACGATCGAAGAAGAATCAGAGCAAGAACTAAAAGTTAGAGGATAAGGAAAAATAAAAAAAGAGAAGAAAAAGAAATTTACTTAGTAAATTTCTTTTTCTTCTCTTTCCTATTCCCTAGCTATAACTTTCCGCTAAAACGGTTGTTGCTCGGAACGATCGGAAAGCAACCCTAACAACGGCCCTAAAATCGCACCAAAAACAAAGCCACCCGCATGAGCCCAATAAGCTATTCCACCACCTTCCATACCGATATTAGCTGGAGCATTTAAGCTAGCAACACCGTATAAAGCTTGCTGAACGAACCACCAACCGAGAAAGAAATAAGCAGGAACATAACCTACGAAATAGCCAAAAAGGGTGAGAATTCTGGCATTGGGGAACCTGAGGATGTAAGCTCCTAATACACCTGCGATCGCACCGGAAGCGCCCAGAGAAGGCACTAAAGAATTAGCAGAAAAAAACCACTGAGTTAAAGCTGCTAAAGCACCGCAAGCCAAGTAAAAAATTAAATATTTAGCGTGACCTAACTTTTCTTCCACATTATTGCCAAAAATCCATAAGAACAACATATTACCTGCCAAATGCAGAAAGCCACCATGCAAAAATTGGGAGCTAAATAAAGTTGTCCACTCTGGCAGACCACCCGGCATCGGCGTGCCTGTAAAACTAGTACTTAGTTCTCGCGGAACTACGGCTGCTTGATAAAAAAAACTAGTTAATTGTTGGGGTGATAAACTCAGTTCGTATAAAAAAACCAATACGTTAGCCGCTATCAACCCATAAGTAACATAAGGAGTGATTTGAGTTGGATTTTCATCGCGAAGAGGAACCACAGGCGTTTTTCCAAGCGCATCATCAAGCAGAAAGATAGCCTATTCCTCCAGCACAAGTCGTCTAACTTACGGCTAAAATCTTAGGGCTTACGCATTTTGAGCGAGTAAGAACAGAGGTAGAAGAAAAAGTCTTAAATATATTTCCCCTACTTCCGTACTTACCTGCTTATTGATGCGTAAGCCCTATATTTTGACACTTTTCGGCCAAAAATTACCAACCCTTTTCGGATTGTTCTAAGACGTAGGTAGCTACATCTGCAATTTGTTCGGCATTCAAACGACCGCGAAAAGATGGCATGGCGTTTTTGCCGTTGGTAACTTGATTTGTGATGGCTTCCAGAGAATTCATCCCGTATTTATCGAGAGCTTCTTTCTTCAGGGTTTTGGCGGCCATGATCACGTTATTACCACCCATGTGGCAAGCAGCACAATTGGCGCTAAATATTTTGGCCCCTTTAGCTGCATCTCCTGCTAGAGCAGGACGACCGAAAGCAAATGTTAAAACTGCAACGGCAAGCAGTACGACAGATACTAATTTTTTCAAGGCTTTTCTCCTCTACTCAACGTGTACTCCGAACGAAAGTATGCCAACCTAACCGCTTGGTGACAGAAGACCATTGTCAACTACTACAGTTGGTGGTTTTCTACGGTTTGGTCGATCGTATCCAGACATTTTTTCATGTACCGGATATCTTCCAAAGAATTATTCTACCGCCGAGGTTCCCCTCGCAAGCTCTCTGGAATCGGCAATTAAAAATAGATTTTGCCGCCTCCCCATTTGGGGCCAAGAATCTTCGGTTGTAACAGAATATGACCGGCAATTGCCTCTAGGTCTTCATCTGTGAGATTTCTCATTTCTGTGAAAATATCCGCACTCTTCTTGCTGGGGTGTAATTCAGCAATCTCAACTTCCCCATCGTAGGTGGTGGGATTTTTTAGGTAATCCACTAATCCTTCGATGTTATCGCGAGGTGGAATCGCACCAGCTAGGGCTTCTGGCTCTAGTCCTACGTTAGGGTTTGTCTTAGTAATGCCTGCCGGATGGCATTGAGAGCAAGTATCCACGAACAGGCGTTTGCCCTGTTGGACTTGTTTTAAACTCAGGACAACATTATCCCCTGCGGCGTTCTTTTTGACGGTGCGGGTGTCAGCATCTAGTTCCAAAGCAAAAGCACTGCCAACTACCATCTGAAAGGTGAATAATACGGTAGCCAAAGCAAGCAAAATGTATTTTTTAAGCATGATACTCCCAAAACAATCAAGCTCAGTGATTGGATATGGCTGGGGACTCAATCCGAATCGATCGCGTACAGTCAGGGATAAGGTATGAAGTTTTGCTAAGTAAGTTCAGCAAGAACTAGCAGACCTACGCTCGGGAATGGGGACATACATCTAGCCCCGATAGCAGAACAGTTTAGATTGCCTCCCTCAAAAGCTAGGCGACTGTTGGCTGACCAGGAATAAATCTTCCTGTCAATCAGTGCCTTTAGCCTTTTTTTGAGCCATTATTTCAGAAATGATTGCTTTGGCATCCTCTAAGGCTAAACGAGTCTGAGGGTTTTTATAGGCTATGCCCAACTGATTGCAAAGCTGTAACACTTCTGCCACCGAAGTGTCGTAATCGGCTGCAATTGCTTCAAGTGAGCGATCTG
>CAZJJR010000124.1:16135-16638 GCA_964546365.1 uncultured bacterium
CATACTGCTTTTTTTGTGTTTGATTGAGTCACTCTCATAATGATGCCACTGAGCGGTACGTTTCCCAAGCAGGTAATTTAGCGATCGGCAATGAGAGTTAATACGGCTATTGAGAGGGACACTTTAATACTGCTAGATCCCTCTCCCTGGCCGAAAGTCCCCTGCCAAAACAAAAATGTAGCAGGATTTGAGTGAAATAATTATTATTCCGGACTGGCCACGCTTAATTTGATTGCCTCGGATAATGCCATTCGATGGTGGGGCAATGATTGAGGCTGATGCAGGCGAATTAATTGAGCCAAAGTTTGCTTAAGCCTAGTCCTCGGTACGATCGCATCTACAAAGCCGTGCTGTAAAAGATATTCCGATGTCTGAAAATCTTCTGGTAGTTTCTCTCGCAGAGTTTGCTCGATTACCCTTCGTCCGGCAAAGCCGATGGTAGCTTTTGGTTCTGCCAGAATAATATCTCCCAACATAGCAAAACTGGCCGTGACACCTCCAGT
>CAZJJR010000125.1:0-16631 GCA_964546365.1 uncultured bacterium
ATACAAATATTTTTGATGGATTTGATTACCAGACTCAGTGGTTGACTGGGGTACTCCTGTACGAAAACTAAAGGTAATAAAGCCAGTAATCGCAGCACTGATGAAAGAACAAACAAACCGGGCAAACCGCCCACGTCAGCAAACTGAGCCAGAAAACCACCGCAAATGGTAGCTAAAGCACCCCCTACACCGCCCACAGCACCCGCGATCGCAAAATAAGTAGCTTGCTGGCGAATAGGTGCCACCTGCATTTGGATATTGTGGTTGCACAAGTCGATCGCCGCCCAAGTTCCCCCTTGCAACAAATGTAACAGCGGTAACCACAACCACAAGGAAAAAATATCGGCGTCAGTTCCCAACCAAAATATAGGTGTCACGGCTACCAAAATACCAACCAAAAGCAGAATGGGACGATTACCGATCCGGTCTGCCAACTTACCCCAACCAACTAGCATTAATAAATTAGCCCCGGAAGTTAAACTGTTGTAAAGCGTTACCCACTTCACATCAATATCCAGGTTATCTAATAGATAAAGGTTGAAAAACGGATTACTAACATTTACAGCAAACGTCCATAGCCCAAAGTAAAGTAAGAATCGGCCAAAATTCGGGTCAAAAAGAGATGACGATGGTTTACTAGAATCGGATATCTGAGGCAAACGATCCCCTTTTTGGGCAGATCCAGTCATTTCTATCTGTCTGCACTGTTCTTGGGGATTTACATCTGCCATTTGGCTTTGAAATTTTAGGCTAATTAAGCCTAATCCCACACCGATCGCTAAAGTTACCCCATAACCCTGAATAGTGCCACCAGGCCAAGCCGATACAGCCAAACCCATCAGTGGGATACAGATCAGATTAGCCAAGCTAGCTGCACTGTTGCGAATGCCAAAATACCTACCTCGCAACCGATGGGGAACTAAAGCCGCTACCCAACTAAACCAAGAAGCACCTCCCAAGGCTGATAATATGTTGGATGCTAAAACGATCGCTAGTGTCCATTGCAACAAATTGTGTTTATTTGTGTCGTTAGGGCTAATCAACCAAATACCCAGCACTAAAATCAGCCATAGCAAACGGGCTGGGCCAAATACCCACATACCATACCAGTAGCGGCTAGTAGTTAGGCTTGCCAGATAAGCTCCCACTGGTTGCAGCAAATTCACCAACATCGGGATCGAAGACAAAATGCCAATTTCTACAGTACTTGCACCTAGTTGGAGTAAAAAATTACTCAACAACACGCCACTGGTAATACTGCTAAATATGGCAGCAAAAACTCCATCCCAGGTAGATGCTCTTAAACTCGAACGAATTATCTGTCCAGCAAACTTCCGCTTGATTTCCAGAGGTAATACGGTCTCTGCTACCGTTAAATTTTCTACAATTTGATGATTCGGAGGTGATATCTCGGAATTAGATTCTTCTACTAAGCTAGACAAATTAGAATATGCAACCACTTAAGCCCTCGCTCAATAAATAAACCTTCGATCTAAAACATCGAAGATAATAAATGACTGAACAATAGAATAAAACTTTTCTGTTGGTCAGCGTCCTGTGGAAAGATGTGGTTGTCACTCTCTCGGTACAAAAAAGCCCGTTAAAATTTATGCCACCAATCAGGTGACATAAATAGAGCAATGAGTCACGGTGCATTAGGTAAAAGCCAAAGACGAGGAAGTATTTTTACAACTTTTTGGTTATACTTACAGATCGTCTAAACAAAGGAGAAGCAAGCCTTCAATAATTAAAGCGTTGTCCTTTTATAGATGTTTCCCAAACGGACAATCCAATTACTAATTCAGGGAAGCATAAGTATAGATATAAGCGTTAAATACAAAAAAAGGGTTGAATCCTATGGCAAACGAGCAACATTGGCATCTACTCAAAAAAGGTGTAGAAGTTTGGAATGAGTGGAGAAACCAGCATCCTGAAATAGTACCCGATTTGAGTGAAGCACAACTACATCAGGAAGACCTTGGCGGTGTTAACCTGAGCGGCGCTGATTTGCGCTTTTGCGATCTCAGTGGCGCGAATTTGATGGGTGCAAATTTACATTCTTCCGATCTAAGTAACGCTAATTTGAGCGAAGCATATCTAAGCAATGCTAATTTATTTGAGGCTAATCTTTGCGAAGCAATCCTCCGAGAAGCTTACCTTTTTGAAGCAAATTTAGGACGGGTAAACTTAAATGGTGCCGATCTGCAATGGGTATATTTAGGGCAAGCAGATTTGTCTGGAACTTACATGATTGAAGCAAATTTGTACGAAGCAGATTTGCGGGGAGCATACTTAATCGGTACGAACTTAAGTGATGCCAATTTGCAGAGGGCAAACCTGAGCGGTGCCGATATACAAGCAGCAGATTTACGACGAGCTAATTTAGCAGGAGCAAATTTAATTGGGGCTAGATTAATCAGGACAAATTTTGAACAAGCAAACTTAACTGGTTGTTCGATTTACGGCATTTCTTGTTGGGAATTAAACCTGCTGGCAGCAAATCAGTCGAATTTGGCGATCGCAAATCCTACGCAAACAACAGACACCAGAGCGATCGGTACTAATGATATTACCGTAGATAATCTAGAAATCGCACAGTTTGTTTATTTGTTACTCAATCATAAAAAAATCCGCCAAACCCTCGACGGTGATTCGGAAATAGTACTAATACTAGGTAATTTTAATTCTCCAGAGCGGCAAGATATCTTAGCTACGATCCGAAATAAACTTCATTTTCGCGCCTACTTACCAATAGTATTTGATTTAAATAAACCTGCTCAATCTGATTTAACAGAAACTATTTCTTGCTTGGCTAAAATGGCTCGATTCACCATCGTCGATCTTACCGATACTAAAAACATTGGCGAACAGTTAGAACAGCTTTTTTCTCAATTAAAACGAGTGCCAATACAGCCATTATTACAAGCAAACGCTAAGGATATTCCGATGTTGAAAGATTTACAAAAATATCCCTGGATATTAGAAACCTACCAATATAAAGATTTGGCAGATCTGGGTCATTCTTTAACGGAAAATTTGATTAATCTAGCAGTCAATAAAGCCAAAGAATTATCAACTTATTCATGAAAACTTTTAGCCTCATCTATTGATATAGATGAGGCTACCACTAAAAGAGAAGAACGATCGACAACTGTTGACAAACGATGAAAATGCTTACTATACGGGCTGTTTCCTTTTCTCGTTTTTCGATCGCCAAAACTTCCAGCCAGGGAGAAAAGAATATAAAGAACTGTAGAATGAGGGATGTTTCATCATACGTATTGATGGGCTACCGCAGCTTCTACAGCGGCTTGGGTCGCTACATCCATAAATCGCAAAGAGAGGGTTTTACCCAAAGCTGCGGCTCTTCTCAATCCAGCAATCAAACATTTAACTCCATCCTCTTGTACGTTGTCTACCCATAACAGATCGACAACTACAGTATCGGTTGTTAGTTCCAGCGCTTGCTCTAAAGCTTTTGTAAAAGCTGGACTGCTGGTGCTATCAAGGCAACCATTTGGTCTGAGGACAACTGTACGAGGTCGTCCTGTTTCTACTGAGCGGACTAAATTCGGGAAACTAGACATTAAGTCCATGAGGGGTTCCATAGGAAGCTCCAGGACGCGGTAAAGGAGATGCAAAATAAAGGTGAGCGCCTCGAAATTATAACTGCTTTGAGAAACTTAGCTAAACTTAGTCAAATCTAATTAACTAATTTAGGGTTCTCTTTGGCGTTTTATCCAAGGTTGTCGGCAATTTCTCGTTTACAGGCATAAATTCAGGTCAAGCCGACCTTGCGACCTTACTCTTATAGAGTGAAGCAAAACTAAGAGATTTGGTTTGCGATCGGTCACATTCAACCTATGATTTAAATCACATAGGCTAATTAGGTAGGAAAGATGGGAGATGAGAGGTTGTAGGAAGAGGAAAAAAGGGGAATTACGGAATTTCGATCCTTCATCTTAGTATCCTTCCCACTTTATCCTTCATACATCACCCTTTATGATGGTTATTTCTCAACCTCGTTTTGGATACACGTTGTCGGTATTTGCTTGTGCTAGCGCTTTAGCAGCACTGCAATGGTTAAAGCAACGTCAGCCCATCGCATCTGTATCGGTAAATTTAATCGAACCTAACGAAATTGTCGAAATTGCGATCGAACAAGTAGCCGGACTAAAAGAAAACGAAGCTTTAGCCATTACCCGCAGCGATCCCGGTGACAATCTCGATTTAACTCGCCATACCCCAATCTGGGCGATGGTGGAGTTGACTGGAAACGATCTCTCAAGCAAGGAAAATATTCTGCTTGAGGGTGGTGAAGGAATTGGGCGACACGCAGAAGGTGGAAAAGCGGCTATTTATAGTTATGCCCAAACGCTTTTTCGAGCAAACTTAGAGCCTTTACTAGCACCAAATGAAAAAATTCGCGTCAAAATTATTTTGCCAGAAGGTCGTCAGCTAGCACAACGCACCTCTAACGCCGCTTTTGGAATTGTAGAAGGGCTTTCTCTACTGGGTACTACTGGCATTTCTCAACCTTTGAGCGCTCCCGGTCAATTAGAGGCTACATTACAAGAATTAAGAGAAAAGGTTAATCAGGACGGGAGAGAAGTAGTAGTAGTCGATCGAAAATTCCCCCCATCCTCCCATCCCTCTATCTCCCCATTTCCCCATCCCCTTGTCTTCTGCGTGGGAGAAAACGGTTTAGACTTAGCTCGTCAAATGGGCATTTCATCCAATTTATTGGTAAAAACTGCTAATTGGCTGGGGCCAATGTTAGTAGAAGCAGCTTTACAAGGCGTGAAAGAAATTTTGTTATTTGGCTATCACGGCAAGCTAATTAAAGTGGCAGGGGGAATTTTTCATACTCATCATCACTTAGCCGATGGACGGCTGGAAATTTTGACGGCTCAGTGTGCCAAGGTAGGTTTGCCGACAGCAGAATTACAAAATATATTTGCTAGTTCTACTGCTGAGGCGGCTTTAAAATACTTGCGAGATTTAGATGAGAAGAGTAGCAGTAATTGGGTGAATTTGGTTTATAGCGCTTTAGCTCAAACGATCGACAATCGCTCCCAAGCTTATATCCGTACTTTTACAGAACGAGAAGTTGAGGTCGGATCGCTTCTTTTTGATGGTAAGCGCCAAATTATCGTCAAAAGCAAACAGGGCGAGGCTTTATTAAGCCGATTAAGTTAAATTCCATCGTGAGCGCTCCGTTAACGATTGCTAACTTTTCAAAAGACAAATCACAAATGACTAATGACTAATAACAAATGACACTTCGCCAATCAACGGCTCGGCCCATTGGAGTATAAATATATATATACTCGGACTTTCTTACCCTCTGTCTTTTGGAAATATCAGTGACACTCCAGACTTCTCAACAGCAAACTACCGAATCTTTCACCGAGCTAAATCGCCAGATGATCGTGATTCTGGATTTCGGCTCTCAGTATTCCGAGTTAATTGCTCGCCGGATTCGCGAGACGCAAGTTTATTCCGAAGTGCTTTCCTATCGCACCACGATCGAACAACTCAAGCAACTTAACCCCAAAGGAATTATTCTTTCCGGTGGCCCTAACTCGGTTTACGATCCGGGCGCACCTCAATGCGATGCTCAAATTTGGGAAATGGGTATTCCCGTTTTGGGTGTCTGCTACGGTATGCAGCTGATGGTGCAACAGCTAGGTGGGGAAGTAGTGCGAGCCGAACGGGGGGAATACGGCAAAGCATCGTTATCGATCGACGATCCGACGGATTTGTTGACTAACGTGGAAGATGGCTCGACCATGTGGATGAGTCACGGGGATTCTTGTCACGTTTTGCCAGCCGGATTTGAAATTCTCGCTCACACGGCAAATACTCCTTGTGCGGCGATCGCGCACCACGAGAAAAAGTTGTACGGCGTGCAATTCCACCCAGAAGTAGTGCATTCCGTCGGTGGCTTACCTTTGATTCGCAACTTTGTTTACCACATCTGCGATTGCGAACCGACTTGGACGACTGCGGCTTTTGTAGAAGAAGCAGTGCGAGAAATTCGAGCTAAAGTAGGCGATAAACGGGTATTATTAGCTCTTTCTGGCGGTGTAGATTCTTCTACCCTGGCTTTTTTGTTGTATAAAGCGATCGGCGATCGACTGACTTGTATGTTCATCGACCAAGGCTTTATGCGGAAATACGAGCCTGAACGGTTGGTGAAATTATTTCAAGAGCAATTCCACATTCCGGTGGAATATGTCAATGCTAGAGAGCGCTTCTTAAATGCGATCGCTGGCATTACCGATCCAGAAGAAAAACGTCGCCGGATCGGTCACGAATTTATTCGCGTTTTTGAAGAAGAATCGAAACGCCTTGGCCCGTTTGATTATCTGGCCCAAGGAACGCTCTATCCAGACGTGATCGAATCCGCCGATACCAATGTCGATCCCCAAACTGGCGAACGGGTGGCGGTGAAAATTAAGAGTCATCACAATGTCGGTGGTTTGCCAAAGGATTTGCGCTTTAAGCTAATCGAACCCCTGCGGAAACTATTTAAGGATGAAGTACGAAAAGTAGGTCGTTCGATCGGCTTACCAGAGGAAATCGTTCAGCGGCAACCTTTCCCCGGCCCGGGATTGGCCATTCGCATTTTGGGAGAAGTGACCGCAGAACGCTTGGATATTTTGCGAGATGCCGACTTGATCGTTCGTCAAGAAATTAACCGCCAGGGAATGTACCACCAGTTGTGGCAAGCATTCGCCGTACTGTTGCCGATCCGTAGCGTTGGTGTAATGGGCGACCAGCGTACTTATGCTTATCCGATCGTGCTGCGCTTCGTATCTAGCGAAGATGGCATGACCGCTGACTGGGCGCGAGTTCCTTACGATTTGTTGGAAACGATTTCGACTCGCATCGTCAATGAAGTGCCAGGGGTGAACAGAGTGGTATACGATGTTACCTCAAAACCACCAGGAACCATAGAATGGGAATAGGGTGAAGTTTCTAGTTATGAGTTTTGAAATTAGAAAAATACTTTTGGTTTCAAAACTCATAACGTAAGTAGGTAAATGTGAAAAAACGAAGGTAGATTTGTAGGGGCAGGTTTAGTTAAAGTGCTTGATATACAACCGTTTTACTCGCTTATCTTACCCGCCCTGCCCATTTGCGTTTATCCCTGCCATCCTACTTGTTATTTTCCCCAATTACGGCAACCGATTTTATAGAAAATAATCTTCCCCTGAAGCAGCTACAAGGCAAGATTTAGATGAGTATGGCAAAAGTTTTTCCGAACAGAAAGTAGATGAACTCGAATCACGATTTCTTAACTTTTTGTGGAAAACTTATCTAAATTCTGTGGAAAACTAAGCGTTTCTGTGGAAATCATCCATCAAAAGTTATGCGATCGGATTTGTAAGCAGGCGGTTCAACGTGAATAATTACTCTGACCGGACTGAAGCGCTCTTGTAAACGAGTTTCCACTTCTTCGGTAATTTTGTGAGCAGTTTCTACATCGAGTGCATCGACGATCGCGTGCATTTCAATAAATACCTGCCGCCCTACCACTCCTCTCGAAGCAATATCGTGACAGTTCATTACTCCCGGTACTTGCATGGCAATAGCATGAATTGCTTCTGGCGCGATCGCCATTTCATCTACCAACCAAGGCAAATTATCTTTCAAAACAGACCAACCGCTTTTAAATACTAACAAAGCTACTGGAAAAGATAATATTACATCCAACCACTGTAAAATCGGTAAATTTAACACCCGACCTTGCCACACGCCGATCAACCCGAAAATCACCGTAATCGTCACCCAAACATCGCTCATCGTATGTTTGGCATCGGCAATCAAAATCGGGCTACCCACCTGCAAACCTACACCACGCTCGTAGAAGGCAACGAAAATATTGATCCCCAGCACGATCAGCAAAATCCATAGTTCTGTGGGTGCTATTTTCACTGGTGTCAAACCATGTTGAAAACCTTGGATGGCTCGTTCGATCGCACCTTGTAAAATTTCAAAACAAGCCACTCCCAAAAAGGCAGCAATACCCAAAGCCCCCAAAGCATCGAACTTTTGGTGTCCGTATGGGTGTTTGCGATCGGGTTCTGGAGAAGCTAAACGACTAGCAACTAATCCCAAAATATTATTAGCGCTATCCGTAACGCTATGTAAAGCGTCTGCCAACAAACTCAAGGAGCCAGTCCACCAACCCACTACAGCTTTAATAGCCATTACTAATATATTTAGTAACAAGGTAATGACCAACACTTTTTGTACTTGGGCGCGGTTATCTGCAACCATGATAGCGATTCTTCACAATTAAATTCTCACCCATCTATTTTAAATCTAAATACAGTAATAATTAACTGAAAAACTTGCCCTGTAAAGACTTTAGTTACATTTAATATCAAAAAAGATATCTGGGTTGTTGAGATTTTTTTTTAGTTAATACCATCTGCATTACTTGGCTTTTTTATCAACTACTTTCTTAAAATAACCGAATCTTTTAGCATTAAGAGAAGGATGTTAAGATTAATTACCAATGTCTTCTACACAACTTAAACTCAACTTAGGAGAAGGTTCTGTTTCTTTTAGCTTTACTCCAGAAGCAGCGCGAAGTTTAAAAGCCGCTCTAGATGAATTAACTGCAAAGCTAAAAGCAGTCAGCACTCAAACCACGGGTGGTGGTAGCAAACCCAGCCCCCAGAAACCTGTAGAGTACCAGTACGCCGGGGATGTATTTCTAGAAATATTCTGCAACCCGAACATCTGGCCCACTCCCTTTGCTGCCAAAGTATTAATTACTCTGCGAGACGAACGAATTCGCTTATCTACAGAGGCAGAACTCACTCGCGTCATCGAAGATGTCAATCTGTATCTAGAACAGGTTGGTTGAAAAAACGATTGTCCGCCGCGTCTGTGTATCTTTAAATAACCGACGCGGTAGAAAATCTAAAAAAATTGGGTTTAAATAGAAATTTAAGATTTCGATCCTGTAAACTATATACGAATTGCTCTTTAGCAGATGGAACGGCATTATTGCGGCTTCCATATCCTTGGCTAGAATTTTGGCACTGCGTAGTGTTAGCTCAAATTCCCGATGAACTCTGATAACGTAATTCAATTACTCCAAAAAGGATTTCGCGTCTCTCTAGGCGCTACAACTAATCTGATCGAAAGCATCCAAGACTCTCAAAAAAGAGAAGAAACTTTTTCTAAGTTGATGAAATCCGAGTTTAATCAACTGACAGAGGAGTGGGAAGAAAAAGGGGAAGCGACAGAAAAGGAAGCTCGTAATTTCGTTGATTCTCTTTTGAAGCAACAAAACCAATCGACACCGACTGCTACGACAACCGATACATCCGAAAGTACCGCCCCTACACCTAACCCAGTGGCGACTCCTCAGGTACACCAAGAGTTACAGGAATTAACCGCGCAAATTGCTGCAATGAGGGCAGAGTTAGAAAGCCTTCGTCAGCAAAATAGCCAACCTTAAATTTAGGAAGTCAAAAGTTTTAACGCTAACATAGCAGAATTCCCCGCCAATATCCTTTCAGGCTGACGGGGAATTAAATTTCATTTAATAAAGACAAAGACGGATTAGCTAAGATTTTGCTGATTCTAAAGCCCCCTTTGAGATTTATCTATGCTGTCTTAAAAAACAAAAATTGCAAAAATACGATTTTTAGATGCTAAGAGATTGGCTTTAGTCGTTCTCCCATTCTTCGTGACCCATCAAGTCACCGATGCGGTCTCTCAGTAAATAGTTGTTTTTTTCTAGTTCGCACTCTATCCAAGCCCACTCGCGGGCGGGAATGTATTGGCAAAGGGTGTAGATGGGTTGCTGGCGGCTGACAACGCCTTTGTGTACTAGCCGTCGGGCTTCCTCTTGGATGACTGCTAGAGAATACTGTACTGATGGAGTAGAAACTTGAGTAGATACCATTTTTGCGCTCACTGATTGTACTTTTAACGTAAAAGGACTAGAAATTGTCCAGAGAGTAGATAGTTTGTAACTCTATATACTAAACTCTTTTCATTTTTACGCTATCTGCTCTTATGTTATATTAACAAATGTTTCAAAAGTCATCAAATATTGACAATTTTCCGGTGACAATTTTACGTTAGATGCCAGGTTGTTCCTTGGCTGAAGATCTTATGGGAGATTGTTTAGGAGCAGGTAAAGATCGGGTAATCAGGTAGTTAAGCCAAGTTAAGAAGCCAAATAAAGCATGATTTTTCCGATGCAAATTTGTCATTGGAATTGGCGAAAAGATGCAATAGAAAGCAATCTATGCTATATTCATCTTACTGTGGATAGATGTTTTGTTAATCAAAAATTTTCTCTGTCGATCGTCATTTTAAAATGACGATCGCAAAAGAAAAATTACCATACATAAACATCAAAACTAGTCATCCTTCTTCCGCAGGATTGCCAAATTTAAGCTTAAATGTAAAGCAAATCTAAAATTTACATATTAAACAAAAGTTTTAATGCTACCCTTTGAGATTCTGGTATTTGGCCATAAGAATAAACACAAGGAATGCTTGGGGGGAGAACCTCTAAGAAAGGTTGTTTCATATAAGGACTGCCGTAAAGCACCAAAGCTTGCAATTCGTCGGTCGCTAATAATTTTTCAAACCATTCACGGGCTATCTGATTGAGTCCGGCGCTACCTCGGAAAGGATTGCCTCGAATAAACAATTGCAGTAAGGTGGGTTGCAGGCGATCGCTTCCCTTCGGCATCGGCGTGTGGAGATCGGACAACTGCAAAGAGTAACCCAACTGCTGGGGAATCGCGACTGCCGGAGATACGCGATCGAGGAATTTACAATCTAGCAGACTGTCAACCACAATTAAGTTACGTAAATTAGCCGAATTTTCAATTTGTAAAGGCACTTGACCGAATACTTCGGTACTTTCCTGAAGGATATCGGCAGCTGCGGTGAGTGCCTCCTGTCGGGCGAGTTGGTAAACGCGAGGCAGTGAATTTTCTCCTACCCCTTCACTCTGCTTATTGGGTGAGGCAAATACCTTACTTTTAGCTTGCCAAATTCGTTCTAGGGAAGCGCGAATTCTGTGGGGAGAAATCCGTCCGGAGTTGACTGCATCGCAAACTGCTTGAATTGCCCCTTCTGCATCGACCGGCATCAGTAGAATATCAGCACCAGCTTCTACCGCTAAAACTGCCGCTTCGTTGGCACCGTAATCTTTGGTAATCGCCCCCATCACCAAAGCATCGGTAACGATTAAACCTGTAAAGCCGAGATTTTCCCGCAACCGCCCGGTCAAAATGGATGGAGATAAAGTCGCTGGTAATTTGTCATCCCAACTGGGGATCAGTAAATGGGCAGTCATTATCGCATCTACTCCCGCAGAAATGGCGCTAGCAAAAGGTGGTAGTTCGATTTCAGTTAATCTTGCAGTTGAATGGGGAATTACGGGTAATTCCAAGTGAGAATCGACTGCCGTATCGCCGTGTCCGGGAAAATGTTTGGCGGTGGTGAGGACGGGATAATTTTGGGCACCGCGAATAAAAGCAGATGTCAGTTGGCTGACTAGGTGGGGCGTTTCGCCAAAGGCGCGGATGTTGATAACCGGGTTATCGGGATTGTTATTGACATCCACCACGGGTGCGAGTACCCAGTTGATGCCGATGGCGAGTGCTTCGGAAGCGGTAACTGCGCCCATTTTCTGGGCATATTGCTGGGCGAGAGGGAGATCTTTTTGGGCAATGGCGCTGAGTGCCATTGGGGGAGGAAACCAAGTCGCGCCGGAAAAGCGCTGTCCGACGCCTTCTTCGATATCGGCAGCAACTAATAGGGGGATTTTGGCCCAATTTTGCAATTGTTGCGATCGCAATGCCAACTCTGCCCCACTACCCCCCAACAAAATCACGCCGCCCACACCTAAATTGCCGATTAGGTGCTGAAGTTTGGTGGCGGGTGGTTCCCATTGGGGATACTTGATTTGATGATCGAACAGGTAGCCAGAGGCGCGGACTACCACCATCTGGGCTACCTGTTCTGCCAGGGAAAGAGTATTTAAATCCGGTATTTTAGGAGAATTCAATCTTTTTCCTCTTCCTGCGCCGATACGATATAGTCTTGGTCGTCTTCCTCCTCTCCTAAATTACCATTGTGACGATCTTCGCTGATTCGGTTGAGTAGGGATAAAATGCGATCGCCCCTTTCCAACGACTTATCTTCCACAAAAACTACTTCCGGAGTCCGACGCAGCCGTACCCGATGACCTAATTCTTTCCGAACGTAGCCAGTAGCAGCTTTTAACCCAGCCATTGTTTCTGCTTTTGCTTCTTCGCTGCCATATATGCTGACGAAGATTTTGGCGTGTTGGAGGTCACCGGAAACATTTACATCAGTTACGCTAACCATACCAGCACCCACTCGGTCATCTTTAATGCCGTTCAGTAGCAGTTGGCTGACTTCGCGTTGAATTAAGGCAGCAACGCGAGATACACGACGATCTGTAGCCATAATAATCAAGCTGCCTCAAAAGGCAGTATTAGCAATCCTTCTTCCAATCGTAACTAAATCGCGCTCAAGCCCAGCATCGCCCGTAGGGTAAGGGTAACAAAAGTTAAGCCTGCAATAAAGAAACCGATTAGCGCGATCGCGGTCACCGGGCGTTTAAATAAGGGCGCTAACCAACCAAACAAAAAGAAAAATATCCCCAGGATCACGGTAACGAAGTAAGTACCGTAGCGGGATACGTTCTGCCAAAATCCGTCAAACATCTGTTTTAAGGGGTGGTAAAAGGGACTGCATTTTAGGCTATCAGTCTCGCACCGGGACGAGCAACTTTTTTGGGCAAAGGTGAAAAGGAAAAAGGCTCAAGAGCTAATTCTCAGTAGAAAGTTACGCGAAAGTAAACTGAGCAAAAATCCTCTTGCCTCCCACCTCCTGACTTGAAAGTAGAAGTAGCACTTTCATAATTGTGTGGGGTGCGATCTCGTTCATGAAGGCTGCCTCTTCCCTTCTCACTGCCCTTCTTAAAATAATTGTCCCCATTTTAACTGGTAGCGTTCGCTGCATTCTCCGCTCGGTCAAAAGAGATCTTGACGAGTTTTATCAAGGCATTAAAATGTTTAATTAAAAAAAACATTAGCCAATCATAAAAGTATGTATTAACTCTGCCAGGAACTAGTAAACTCGAGTCAAATAACAATTTACACCAACAGTTGTTTGAATTAGTTAATTAATTAATTTTACTTTGACAATTCTTTACACCATGAATGCACTAAAATTATAGTGTTATCCGATGCCTCTTTTCCTTGCGTAGCAATGTTTTTAATCGCTCGCTCCTACTTTTCTTACCTTTCCTACTTTTCTTACTTTTTATTGACATTCCGTAATTATGCTTAAAGTGCCGCAATGTAAATGCACCAACGATTTAGCAAAAATAAATGAATAAATCGATTCCTATGTTCGACATAACCAAAACTTCATTTACAATTAAAAAATAATTAATTTAATTACCAAAATTTGGTAACATCTATCTGAGAGTTAATCTTAAGTAAAGCGTCTAGATAGTAGACGTGGCATTTCATACAAACTACCAAAACTAATTTAATTGAGGAGGTGAAGTAAAAGAGAGTTTTTCTGGATGGGCAACGCAATTTTTCACGTCTCAGGTGATTTTGCACTAAAACGACTGGGTGCGTTTTTATTCCAGAAAATAAAGAAAACCAATAAAAATCAAACTTAGAAAAAGATATTGTGAGTATTTCATAGCATTTTCTTTGCACTTGACGAATCGCTAACGAACGAAAACAATTCAACCTGATAATTGATAAAAATTTTGGGTAAAATAACGATGTTAATGCTACTTTTTTATGTAGGTGATGACCTGTATGCGCTGGATAGTTCCCAAGTCGTTGAAGTAATTCCCAGAGTAATTTTGAGAAAAATTCATCACGCACCAGAGTACGTCGCAGGATTATTTAACTACCGAGGCGGAATAGTACCGGTGATTGACCTCTGCCATTTAATTCAAGGAAAACCAAGCCGATCTCACTTGAGTACTCGAATTATTATGGTTAATTACGTAGCTAAAGACAACAGCAGGCGTTGCTTTGGATTAATGGCAGAACGGGTGACAGAAACATTAAATAAACCGGATACCATTTGGGTAGACAACGGAACACAGGCTGATAAGCCTTATCCTTATTTGGGAGGCATTATTATGGATGAGAAAGGGATGATCCAGCATATCCGATTAGAGTATTTATTATCAGATTCGCAACATCAATATTTATTAAAAGCAGGAGAAGGATAATGTCCCAGCAAGTAATTGAGACACTGCTAAAAAATAAAATCGGGTTAGATGCCAATATAATTGGCTCCCAAGAAATTAGCAGAGTAATAGAAAGGCGCAGGTTAGCTTCTAACTGTCTTAACACAGAAGCTTACCTGAAATTTCTGCAAACATCGCCTCCAGAATTAGAAGAACTTATTGAAGAGGTGATTGTCCCGGAAACTTGGTTTTTTCGGGATATCGAACCTTTTAACTTTCTTGCACATTACGTCAGGTCTGAGCGGTTGGTAAACCACGGTTATCGACCACTACGTTTATTAAGCATACCTTGTTCTTCAGGTGAGGAACCTTACTCAATTGCGATGGCTCTTTTCGATGCTGGATTGAGTACGAATCAGTTTTCGATTGATGCAATTGATATTAGTAAGAAATCTCTCCAAAAAGCAAAAGAAGGCATCTATGGCCGAAATTCTTTTCGGTTACAACATCTGCCATTTCGCGATCGATATTTTACTCAAATAGGAGAAGAGTATCAATTAAGCGATTTGGTAAAAAACCAAGTAAAGTTTATGCACGGGAATTTAGTAGACCCTAATTTATTGGCAAATCAAAATAAATATGATGCGATCTTTTGCCGTAATGTTTTAATTTACTTTGACGCCCCTTCTCGGCAGCAAAGTATAAATAAATTAAACAATCTTTTAATTGATAATGGTTTGTTATTTTTAGGATATTCTGAAACATCAGAAATCTTAGAATATGGATATGAATCTGTAAGACATCCAATGGCATTTGCTTACCGCAAGCTAGATAAAAAGCAAGCAGAAAAGCAAAAAAAGGAATCAAATTTTGGATTTTTGCTAGAACCGAAAAATAATTATCATACTCCAACTCCGAAACCTAATTTATTAAGCAATCGAACTAAAGAGAAAGAAAATGTATTTAGCAAGCCTTCTAAACCTTTTCCAACCAGTCATAAAATAGACCAACAGAAGAATTCTTCTCAACCAAAGACCGTAGTGAGTGACCGCCAATTAAATCGTTCAGTTCCAGCCAATGCCATTTTTACCAACGCTATCCCATTAGAAAATATTCGCAGTTTGGCAGATGGGGGAAATTTAAGTGAAGCGGCTACTCAATGCGAAGCTTATCTCAAACAAAACTCTACCCATGTGGAAGCTTACCTGTTATTGGGAGAAATTTATCAAGCCAGCGGACAAGAAATAAAAGCAGAACAATGTTTTCAAAAAGCCATCTACCTAGAACCAAATCATTATGAAGCACTGTTACATCTAGCTTTACTCAAAGAACAACATGGAGAAATGGCCAAAGCTGCCGTTTTGCGACAAAGAATTCAACGACTGTCAAAATTAGCCTAATTTTTAGTGAGTAACCTAAAGTTAATAAAAGGAAAAAATAATGTTAAAAAATCAATCCTTGCAAGCCAAATTAATTAGCGGGTTCATCTTTGTTGGCTTAATCACTTTCGTAGTGGCTTTAATTGGTTGGACTACCAATATAAAGATGAACCGCAATCTGAATACAATTGCTAATAATAGTCTGCCCAGCGTACTATCACTTTGGAAGATAAATGAAGGAAAAACGCAAGTCAAATCATCAGAAGCGGCATTAATGAACGTTAATTTAAACAAATCTCAAAGGGAAAATGAAACTAACAAAATTAAAAACGCATGGGAGCAGATTAACGAAGGATTAAAAATCTACAATACATTACCCAAAGACAACCAAGAACAGCAGATTTACGAACAGCTAAAACCTGCTGTTGCTGAATGGAAGCAAGCTCACGAAAATTTAATGCAAATTAATCAAGAATTTGAAAGTTTGGGTATTCTCAATCCTTTTGATAGAGAAGGTGACTTGTACCGAACGGGCAATGCAAATTCTCCCGAAATGGCAAAAGTTCAAGAAGCCATCAGAAACTTCAGGAGACTGGTCGAACAATCAGAGAAAAATACTCCTACTTTTCAAGCCGCTACCGAAGTACTGATGAGAGATATTAAATATAATGAAGAACTCGGAGAGAAAACTTATGAAAGAGCGCAAAAAGATGCAGCTAACAGTAGTTTTTGGATTTTGATAGGTCTGATAATTGGCCCTGTTAGTTCTGTGGTGTTAGGAATTTACTTTAGTAATACTATTGTCAAACCATTGGGAGCAAAAATTGCTGGCGTGGTTGGGGTAGCGCAAAAAATTTCCAAAGGAGACCTGACCAGCCAAGTTGAACCATCGGATATTCAAGACGAGGTAGGACACCTACAAACGGCATTCCATAACATGACTAAAAACCTGAACGGATTAATCCAGCAAGTACAAAAATCAGGCATCCAAATCACCACATCGACAA
>CAZJJR010000126.1:0-16630 GCA_964546365.1 uncultured bacterium
AACGGTAACATCGAGAGCGGTGGTGGGTTCGTCAGCAATTAAGAGGATCGGATTGCAAGAAATGGCCATTGCAATCATTACTCGTTGAATTTGACCGCCAGAGAGTTCGTGGGGATAGCGATCGAGTATTGCTTGTTTTTGTTGTTGAATGTAGCGATCGATCTGTGATTCGCTGGGCGGTGATGATGTTTCGAGTCTAGATTCTAAATAGTTTTGGCGCAGTGTTTCGTCATTGGGAAGCAACTTCACTTCTTGCAAAAGGGCGATCGCTTTTTGTTGCGCTTGAACTTCCGATACCTCTTCATGAAGTCGAATTGCTTCGGTAATCTGAAATCCGATCTTGTAAACCGGATTGAGAGAACTCATCGGTTCCTGAAAAATCATGGCAATTTTGCCACCTCGATATCGCTGCATTTTCTTTTCCGGTAATTGCAGCAGATTGACGGGTTCGGTATTCTCTCCCGATTCGTAAAACCAAATGTCACCGTTAACGATACCGGGATAAGGCACTAACCCCATAATGGCAAGAGAGGTAACTGATTTGCCAGATCCGGATTCCCCGACGATTCCTAGAGTTTGACCTCTTTTTACCTGAAAAGAAATTCCGTCAACTGCTGTTTGCAGCGTATATGGCGATCGAAATTGGACTTGCAGGTTACGAATATCGAGAACGGTGTCAGTCATTCGATTTTAGATTTTAGATTTTAGATTTTAGATTTTAGGTTGGTTGGCTTATCCTTAGATGAGCCTGGGAAGAAAGTGGATTTTCACTTTCTCATTAAAGTTATACAGATTCTAGCTTAATAAGATCTGTCTGGTTTGAAAGATTGTGTTGTAATGTTGGGTTTTTCCGAGCAGAGTACGATCGAAATTGGAATTACTCGATCGCGAACCGCCATATTATTAATTTCCACAATTAAGCCAGTGCTAGGGAAATAGTCGAGCAATTTGGACTTCTATCTCAGGAAAAGCCAGCATGAAAAGTGTCGCTTCTTCGTTGAGGATAGTTTCTTGTTGGTAAGTTTCATGCACAATTTCCCGGAACACGCGGACTTGACGGGTGTTTACGTCGAGAATCCAGTAGTCGGTAATTCCCGCTCTAGCATAAGCAGCAGCTTTTTGTTTGCGGTCTCGTTCTAATGTGGTGTCGGAGATTTCCACCAGTAGGAAAGTATCTGCTGGAGTGGGGTGACGCTCTACATAGAGTCGGGGGTCAATCCTCACTACGGCGATATCCGGTTCGGGTTCTGAGTAAGGATTGAGGTTAATCGGGTCTTGAATCCGAATTAAGGCAAGCCCTGCGAGTAGGGTTCTCAGGTATTCAGCTGCACATAGGTTGGTGGCTGAATGGGGGGGATTTTTGGCAGCCATTGAGATAATTTGTCCTTCTAGCAGTTCCACTCGTTCATCTGGGTCGAGAATTCCTGCTTCTATCATGCGGTGGTATTCGTCTTGGGAAAACAAGCGTACACTTGTTGAGGTCATGGCATTACTCCAGTTTTTCGGAGTTGTTTTTTTCGATCCGATCGTAAGCAATTCACCCATTCACACATGAATAAATGCAATTCTGGTAAGCATCCGGCCTATTGTGCTTTCAATAAAGTGCAATTCGGCTACTACTAAGAGTAACCGACTGGAGCGCAGGATACCTCATGAACAATCTAAACAGCTTCCATCACTTGCATCTTTGATGTGACAGAGAATTTCCTCAAATTCTTGACGAATCTCCGCAAGCTCTGCTACCGATTTGTTTGAACTACCAATAGCCTCTTCTTCTTGTTGACGAGCTTCTGCGATCTGCTTTTGAAATTCTCCAAAAATTTGTGCTTCAACTTCTTGAAGTTGTGTTTCGATCTGACTTTCTATGTCCTTTCCTATGGCAATAAACTGGCTCGTAATTTCTCGTCGAGCATTAGCTAATTTCCTATCGATTTCTTCTTCCTGCGCCACTGTGTAAATATCCACTGCCAATAAAGCTAGTGATAAAATCGGGCTGAGGATTTTAGCTACATTAGCTATTCCTTTAGCAATGTTAACCGCTTGCCAAGGTCTAAAGTTAACACCGAGAAACTTTCCCACAGCATAAACGCCGCGATGTAAGTTACCCCCTGCTACATTAGCAGCCCTTAGAAATGCTTGTCCATTAGTGTTTGCCCCTGCCTTTGTCGCCAAATTAACCAATTCAATTCCTGCTCTTTCACCGATATCTTTGAGCAGCTTAACTTGCTTTCTCAATCGATCTACATCTACGCCAGAGTCTACATTTTGAGCAGATACTTTTTGGTTTACTTCTAAACGTGCGACAAAAGCTTGGGCTAAATCACTTTGAAGTACCTCTTTAATATCTTCTTGAAGCGAATCAACGCTTGCTTTAACAGTCTCTTCTATTTCGATTCCTGCCTTTTCACAGTATTTCTGGACATTACTTTCGGCTTGCTTGGCTAAAGCCTCAATATTTTTATTAACTCCTATTGCACTAGCGAGAATTGTTCCTTCATTGGCTACTGCTGCTGATAGTTTCAAGGAAATTCCTCGAACTTTAGTTCGCAGGCGATCGCGCTCCTGACGTACTGTGCGCGAGAGACGGTTAAGTAGTTCAAAAAAAGCAGAGTCTTGGTTATTGTCGCGGATTAAACTTAACTGAGCGTCATCAACATAACTTAATGCAATTCGGGTTGGTGTATCAAATTTAGTAAGAGAGCGACGACGCTTCACAAAAGCGTTGAGTGCGTCAATAAAAGTTGGAAATCGACTGATTTCACGGAGAAAGTCATCATCTTCATCTACGCCTTCACAGTAGTCTTTGGCATCAATAAAGCAGATAGGAAATTCATCAAGGCTATAAGGTTTAAGTGCTTCAGCTAAACTTTTACTGTAGTTAGCAATCTTTTGGTCTTCTTCTCCAGCTTCATCAGACATTTTGTTGATGACTAGCATCATTTTCCAGCGATAGCCTTTTTCATAAGCTAACTTTTTGAAGTTTTCTGCTGTGAGTGAGTCAAACAGCATATAGGTAAGACAGAAAACCAGTAAGTCAGATTTGTTAATTGCATCGTAGGTAATCTCATCATGATCCTGGCGCTCTGTAAAAAGTCCAGGGGTATCTATTAGTTTGATACCATTCCAGTCGTAACTGGTAGTTTTATCAGTAGCAATATCGGCATCAATATATATATCCCGTCGCCCAGTAAGGGCGGAAATGATGGTAGATTTACCAGAACTATATTGACCAACAAAGGCTACTCCAAGTACTCCTTGTTCTAGATAGGTTTTTAATTCTACACGCAGCTTTGTACGGATCGCTGTTAGTTCAGGGTGATTGGATTTTCCTAATAAGTCATCGAATTTAACTAAGTTATTGTTGAATTGAGTTGCGATAATAGCAGCATTAAATTTGTCAGTGTTCTGACTCATGTTTATTTCTCCTGTTATTTTCATTAATCAAGCCAATCGGGTAAATCTGTTCTAACTGGTTGGAGTTGTTGAAGTGTGGCAGATTTTGGGATAATTTTTTCGTTTTGAGCGGCATCTAGTTTTAAATCAATAGGAATTTTAGCTCCTCCTGCTTTATAAAGTGTGTTTACTAGTGCTGTTTTTGGTTGTTCAAAGGTGACAGATTGTTGGATAATTTTTTCAATCTCAGTAGGATCTACTTTTAAGTCAAGAGGAATTTTAGAAGTGATATTTATCCCGCCTATAGAATCTCTCCTGACTTTAGCAATAACAGCATCAATACAATCTTGCGTTAATGGTTCATATTTATGAGAACACCAATCAACTAGCCTTTTAGCGTAAGCTCGATTAATGATGTCTACTTTCTTTTCTAAGTGATTCTCCGCTGAATTTAGGCGTTGAGCAATTGTGTCTAGACCTGCAATTAAATTATTGAAGTAGTTATCAATATTAATTTTAACTTCATTGCAATTTTTATTTAATTGCTCTGGAAGATGGAACATACTTTTTGCTTGATAGTCTTTTATTTGGGTTGCTAGTGAGTTGGAAATATTTTTGACTGCTTCTGTATGTTTCTCTTTTTTTGATTTGAAGAATCCACTAATAAAACCGAGTACGCCACCAACAATACCAATAATTAAACCAATAGCAGCTACAGGAGGTATCAAAGCCATTACTGCTCCGGCTACTGCTAAAATCCCTCCCCCAATCCGAAAGAAATTTCGCTCATCATTTGAATCATGTTCGTTGAAATTAAAGGTCAGACCGCCCAATTTAGCAATTAGTTGTAATTCCTTCCCAACTTCCTCAAGCGAGTCGTGAGTTTCCTTAGTAAATTGGGTTATTGCTTCTTTATATGCTGTATTAAGGCGTTCTTCAAAGCGAATATTTTTTAGCTCTCTCTCCCATGCTGATTCCATAGTGCTTTCTGAAGATTTCCAGTGTAATTCAGCGAAAGATTGAATGGCATTTAAAGCATCTTTAAAAATAGATTCTATTTCATTCTTTAAGCTGTTACTCGCATCATTTGTTGCTTGTTGAATCTTTTTGTAAATAAACTGGCGCTTATTTTGCAAGTGTCCTATTAATTTTTCATAAGTTTCAGCTTGTTGCACGACCCATTGATAAGGCTTTTCAATATCACCTACTGTACAATTAAGCAAAGTTTGAGAACGTCTAATAGCACCATATTCAATCAGAGATAGCCGGATTTCATCGAAAAATCTCTGCATCTGGCTGGCTTTTAAAAGTTCGTTTTTATGTTGTTGGTGTTCGGATTCATAGGATAGCTGTGCGGCTAACAACATAACAGGAACAATCTGGAAATAATCATTGCCATAATGCTGTTGAGCATAGCGGCGGATGCGATCGATATGTCCTCCCAAACCACTAGAACCATCTAGAGCAAATAGTTTATCGGGCTTCTTGAGAAATTTCTCTAGTTCGTAAGGGCCACGTCGGGAATCACGGAAATTTTTATGGACGTTAAGCAAAATAATTAATGATTTGGCTTTTTCTTTCAACAGGCGTAAGAAGCGAAACTCAGTTTCTTGAATACTGTCATTAGTTACTAAATAACAGATGACATCGGCTTCATTAACAATACTTTGGGCAATTTCTTCATCAGTTTTGCCTCCTGGTGCGCCAATTCCAGGGGTATCAATAATCCGAATATTTTCCCACTCATATACTCGATTAAGGCGAGTTGTGCGCTGTTTACCTACACCGATCGCATTCCATCCTTCACCTGTCATAATTGCATGGAGGGTGCTTTTCCCAGCTTTGGTTTTACCCATGAATGCGATCGTAAAATAACTGAGAGCGCGTTGTTTGGCATCAAGCGACTCGCATAAATCTTTAATTTTTTTGACGATTTCTGCTTCTAAAGATTGCTTCGTCGCCTCAAGCTGTTTGGCAACTTCTTCGGCTGTTTCTGCTCTAGCATTTCTACTGCTTTTTTGTTGGATAGTTTCGAGACTGCGATCGATACCCGTTTTCAAGTTATCAAGGGTTGTCTTAGCGGCTTGGAGGACTGATTCTGTAAATATGAAGTCTTGTTTGGCAATTTCAGTGCATTGATAAATAGTATTTCTATAATCAGAATCTTTCCACAGATTGTGCTGTAGCTGACTGTCATTTTGAATATTCTGAGCGACAGTGTAAGTTTTTGCAGATTCTAAAAAGCCCTGTATTTTCTCGCTTGACCAGTTCCAAATCTGCCCGACGCGATCGACCATTTGGCGCTCTAAAGGTGAATAGAAACCGTCAATATGAGCCATTACCAGAATTTCTCCCATTGACCAACTGCGTTCCTGTTGTGGCACTTGTTGAGCCACAACATCCACCAGAATGAGATGTTCGTCTTGAGCGAGTATTTTCTCCTTTTCTTCCTTCGTGCGTTGTCCCACTCTTCTCTGTTGCTCTAGCCCGTGCAGATATTTCAACTCTTTGTTATGAATCTGACGGTCAGCACAGGCCATGTGTGTAACCATTAAAAATGGGTAATCTAATTGGTCGGAGGCTCTTGGGGCTGGGTCAGGCATTTTTACTTTAAGTCAAAACTCTTCTAATCTAGAGAATTCCCCTTTTATTTACCCAAATTACCAAAATTTTCCTAATAAAGAAACTTTTTAATAGATAAACGGCTGAACTCTTTATCCAGTGCAAGAGTTCAGCGATTCAAATTCCTTTAACATCTGTTGTTTGAAAATCCTTAGTGATTGCCTTTAAACCCTTGCTCCAGATGAAGAGTCTAAATTTTCTCTGATTATCTAGCCAACACCCGTGCCGTTGTAACTAATAGAGCATTTGAATAGTTTTAGATGGAAAAAAATCGGGCTAACCAAAATTATGTAATATTCTATACAATTTAATCAAATCCGTTTTTGCAAGAATAAGGGCGACGGTGAGTTGAGAGAAGTGGTGATGGAGTGAGTGGGTGAAAGAAAAAAATCTTACTACCCACTACCCAATACCGATTACCTACCGTCTTTGAGGTATTCCAGACCCGGTAATCCGGGCGTTAGCTGGTAAAGTGGTAGAGCTAGAAACGCGATCGAATAACATAGCGCTTGGTTTAAAAGCACCCGGTCTGGGTTGTGCGGCGCTGATATCATTTAATTGCACGCGCAACTTGCCTTCTTTTGTAAACTCAAAAATGGTTTGAGCCGTTTTATTATCGCTGGTGGTTAAATCGATCTGCATCGGCGAACTACTGGCAGATGCAACTCGATATCTCAGCTGCATGGCGGGAGGATTGGCAGAACTAGATGGCAGGACGATGAATAATTTGCCATCGGGCGCAAAAATTAAGGAGAGAGACTGAGTAGAAGAAACTTTGGTTTGCCAACTTCCGCTCAATCTTTGCACGACGGTATTTGTATTAGCAGCGGTTGTTTGTTGTGCAACTAATTGGGAATTTAAAGGTTGAGCGCTTACTGAATAGCCAAGGCAACCGAGCGGTATCAAAATTAAACTGGATGCGATCGCTTTTTTAAGCATAGAAGATCCACCCAAAGAATTAGCCAGATTGAGGACAGGGTTAGACATGGACTTTATACACACAAACCAACATCGATTTTAACAGTGCTTCTATTTATATTTTGTCGAAGTACTGTATCTGCCTGGACGCGGCGATCGCCCTATTTGTGCCATAATTACCGCACTTCCCAAATGGTAAGACAAGCTGAACAATCGATGCTATAAAATACTAACTCAAGTTGCTATTTACAAATATTGGCCTTTAGATCCCCCTTGCATCCCCCTTGTTAAGGGGGACTTTGAATCCGGTTCCCCCCTTGTTAAGGGGGGCTTTGAATCCGGTTCCCCCCTTTTTAAGGGTGGTTAGGGGGGATCTACAGCGGTTAAACTAACTAGCAACTTGCGTTACTATTTTCCCCTTTCCCCCTTTCCCCTTTTTCCCTTCCCCTCTATCTATATGGCTACCACAATTGCTTTGCTTGCTGCTGATGCGAAAAAAAACGATATTGTCAGATTCGCCGTTACCTATGCACCGCTACTCAATCGTTACAAGCCGATCGCTACAGGCAACACAGCCGATCGCATCCAAGCAGGCAGTAATTTATCAGTAGAAAAATTGTTACCAGGCTCTTTAGGTGGAGTAGCGCAAATTGCGGCGGAAGTGGGAGCGGGTAACGTGGTGGCAGTGATATGTTTGGTCGATCCTCTGCAAATTCCGGTTTGCGAGCCAGATATTCAAATGCTTTTGCGGATTTGCAATATCAACAACGTTCCGGTGGCAACCAATCTAGCTACCGCCGAAGCGATCGCTGCTAAATTCGCCAAAGCACTGGTTGCCCATCTGATCTTTAATCCGGTTTCCGGTCGAGGTAATTCAGAACAAGATTTAGCTTTAATCAAAAAACTCCTAGAAGCTAATCTGCACTTGCAAGTTCACCAAACTACCCCGGAGATGGGTGCCAAGGAATTGGCGCAACAAGCGATCGAACAAGGTGCCGATATCGTCATTGCTTCCGGGGGAGATGGTACGGTTTCTGCTGTAGCTGGTGTATTAATCGGCACTGGTATCCCCTTGGGCATCATTCCGAGAGGAACAGCTAATGCCTTTGCGGTGGCTTTGGGAATTCCCCGCTTGATGCCGATTAGAAATGCTTGTCAGCTAATTTTGGCCGGACAAACTCGCAATGTCGATGCGGCGCGTTGCAATGGCTACCCGACTATTTTACTGGCAGGTGTGGGTTACGAAGCGGAAACTGTCGAAAGAGCCAGCCGGGAACTGAAAGCCCAATGGGGGCCAATGGCCTACTTGATGGCTGGATGGCAATTACTGGAAGAATCTGGTTCTTTTGATACAGAGATTGAAGTTGATGGGAACGTTTATCCGTTTCAAGCAAATGCGATTACGGTAGCCAATGCCGCACCTCCTACATCAGTGTTAGCGCAAGGGGGAGGCGAAGTAATTTTTGATGATGGATTGTTGGATGTAACGATCGCGACTACGGAAAACAAACTTCAGGCGGTGACGACGATGCTGGGTATGCTGGGTGCTGCGATCGTCAAAAGCGGTTTTGAACAGCAAAATGTCGTTCACACTCGTAGCAGAAAGCTGAAAATCAGTACGAATCCCCCCCAAAAGGTAGTGGTAGATGGAGAAATTATCGGTACGACTCCGATTCAAGTAGAGTGCATTCCCGGTGGTTTAACGGTTTTAGCCCCCAATAATAATACTGTTAAAGCTCAGGATGTTTGATTCGACAGTAAAATCGTTTCCGCTTAGGGCGTCATAGTGAGTTATTACCAATTCACTTTAACCGTGTCATTTATCTTTCCCCCTGCTCCCTGCCCCCTGCCCCTCTTCCTCCATCCCCATATCGGTGGATGGTATCCTGTTTAATCACCATAAGCGCGATCGTACACAGATGCCTACTGTAAACTAGGAAGCTTAATATTGTTGAGAGGAAAGAGATCGGAGAGTTGCGAGGAAAGCGCTGTAAATATATTCATACAGCACGCAGAATACGCCCGCTCTAACCGGAAACGATCTAAATATATTGAAACCTCTGTCAGGAGTGAATCATAATGAATGCTGAGATGCTGAAACCAAACGTACAACAACTGCAAACTAACATTGTCGAATTACTGGGGGAAGTTAGTGGCTTGCTAGAGGGAGTTACCACCGCCCTTAGTTCTGACAGTGCTAGTCAAAAGTATGTCAAATTTCAGCAAGAAGTCAGCGAAGCAACAGGTAACGTCAAAGATTTAGAACTGCGAATGGCAATTGTCGCGCCGATGAAGGCTGGCAAATCCACCATTATTAATGCCATTGTCGGGCAAGAAATTCTCCCCAGTCGCAACGCTGCCATGACTACTCTGCCCACGGAAATTATTTTTGATGCCGAACTAAAAGAACCGATTTTAATCCTCAGTTCCCACATTCAGGAAGTTTTTCGCGCTACATTTTCTGCATTACAACAAACAATCAATGAATCCGGTATAGAGCAAATCCAAACCAAAATTGCTCAGTATCCGCACTTAGCAAAACTGCCCGAAAAAATTCAAGGAATGTCGAAACTTTCCATCCAAGAAAAGATTATAGGGCGTCAGCAAATTATCAATAGTTTAAGAGCTTTAAACGATATTATTAGATTGTGCAGCGTTTTAGACCCCACATCAGATCCGCTGAATTCATTGATAGACGTGCCGCGTATTTACACTCCATTTTGGCGCTTCCAAAAAACCTCTAAAGCCGATTTAATAGGTAACTTAGTAATTGTCGATACTCCTGGCCCAAATGAAGCTGGTGAAAATCTCCAACTAGCTAATGTAGTAGCCGATCAATTAAGAGCTAGTTCCGTAGTTTTAATCGTGCTAAATTTTACGGGATTAAATACTAAAGCAGAAGAAGAAGTTAAAAAAGACGTTCAAAAAGTAATAGATTTAAGAGGTAAAGAAAATCTATACGTTTTAGTCAATAAAGTCGATCAGCGAAAAGATGGAGATATGACCCCAGAACAAGTACGGCAATTAGTAACTGCTGAATTTGCTTTGGGAGATGGAAAGAATACAGATAGAGTATTTGAAATATCGGCTAGGTGGGCATTTTCTGCGATTAACTTTTTGGTGGAGTCAGATCAGTCTCCCAATGCAGAATTAACGCAATTAAAATCAGCCCGTTCTCTTGCTCAAGATGTGTTTCCGATCGATTGGGAAGAAGAATTAGAAGAAACCACTTTAGAACAATTGAAGCGGAAAGCAGAAAAGCTGTGGAAAAAATCCGGTTTCGATCCTTTCTTGGAAAAAGCAATTAATGCTTTAATGACAGAAGCTGCACCTCGCTGTATCGTTTCTTCTCTAAATGTGGCTCGCGGTAGATTGGTAGAATTACTGGAAGATATGCAAATTCGCAGTAGTGCGATGAATGAAGACGGAGCAAAGTTACAACAGGAAGTAGTGGCTTTAGAAACTGATTTGCTTAGCATTGAAGATTGCCGCAATAGATTACAAGAAGTAGAAACAATTAAAAGCAATCTTTATCAAGAATTGAATAATATACTAGAAAATGTCAAGAAAGAAGGCAAAATGAGCGTCGAAACTTATTTCAATGCAGAGGAAGCTCAACGGGCTGATTTTGCAAAAAAAGGAGGTATGGCAGCGAAAACTTTTGTGAACTGGATTTCTAAACAGTTGAATTCGCCTTTAGACATGAAGCCGCAAACTTCGATCGAATTTCCGACTTTGCGAGAAGCAGAAGAGTTTGCAGATACGGCAGTTGCTTATGCGAAGGAGAGAGTGGATATTTTGCTCGGACAAATTCAGGAGAATACAACCAAGCAAATAGAACAAGCTCGTCAAACGATGTTAGAATTTTTGGATGCTCAGACGAAACCTATTATAGAGCGATCGCGCGATCGGTTAAACGAAAATTTTAACTTAGAACTATCGCTGCCAAATATCAGACTCCAATCTGATTACTATATCGATATTAACAAACCTTTGGTGAAACGCCATACTAGGACGATCGATCAGGGTTATACAGAAGTAGTGAGAACGAAAAGATCGTTTTTGCATTACTTTTGGTTAGTACCGTTTGAAGTCACGGAAAAAATCAAACGACCTAACAAACAGGAAAATTTTTACACTGTTTCTTTGCAAGGAATAGTTTATGAAGTGAATAAACTGATCGACCAAAGTATTAATAACATCAAACAAGGAGTTAATCAATATTTAGAAGAAGATTTCCAGCGACGAGTAGATGAGTTTTTTAATGATGTGGACAGTTACTTAAGTAACTATCGGGATAGGTTGAAACAAGCACAAGAAGACCAAAAGTTATCGATTGAAGAGAAGAAAAAGTTAATCGAGTCGCTGAATTCTTTAGTACCGAAAATTAAGGAGGAAATTGCACAAGCAGATAATTATTTGAAGTACACGGAAAATTTGTTGGTAGGTAAGTGATATTGGTTAAGAAGTTTGAGGACTGAAGTCCTCACAATGAACTTCCTGGTTTGTAATAAGGACTTTAGTCCTTAATTTACAGAGGACTGAAGTCCTCACTACGAACTATTTTCAGGTTTGTAGTGAGGACTTTAGTCCTTAGTTTACAGAGGACTGAAGTCCTCACTACGAACGGTTTTTCTAATCTTGAAAAACCATAATTTGACCGGAATAACAAGCTACCCAAACTTCCCTTGTTTGCGGATCGTAAGTAATGCCGATCGGACTAGCAGCAACCTTAACTTTTTGGATAACTTTCATATCCTTGGTGCGAATTTTACTCACTGTATTTTCGCTGTAATTCACAACGTAAAGAGATTGTCCATCCTGTGATAGCACCATGCTGCGAGGAGTAGAACCAGAGACACCTTTTTTGATTACTTTACCTTTTGACAAATCAATTTTTGCGATATTCCCTTCACTATTTAAAGAAGCGTAGAGAAATTTACCATTGCGTTCTAAATTCAAATGACGGGGTGAACGACCGACGTTTTTTAACCATTGTACGGAAAAGTTTTTGAGGTCTACTTTTGCGATATCGGAAGAACCCATGATCGCAACATATGCTTTTGTAGAAGTTGGTTCTACTACAATTCCGCGAGGATAAGCGCCGAGTTTAACTCGTTTTATTTCCTTATTCTTGTTGGTATCTATTACACTCAAATCCCAACTACACCAGTTACTTACCAATACCAGGCGGTTATCTGGTGAAGTGGCTACAAATTTAGGAACAGCGCCAACTTTGATTACTTTTTCAAGTTGCAAATTTTGGGTGTTAATTCTATATAGAAAACTTTGGTCGTTTCTTTGGGATGGATGACAGCGATCGCTACCTGGATTCCGAAAACCAGCACCATACATTTGGTAATTAGATACCCAAGCATATTTACCATTATGAGAAAAGCTTGCTTCAACTGGTGCGCCTCTATAATTACCTTTCAAATTTGGATAACCAAATTTTGCTAAATTGACGGAATCGGGAATGGTTTTAACTAATTTATGTTGGCGGTTGTAAACAGTAACCGTGTGGCTATACATCATATTTTGAGCAAAAAATAAACCCCTGCCAGAATAAACTACTGATTTGGGGGTAATTTTGCCAGTAATTACTTTTTCTAACCTCATGCCAGGATTCGGTTTAGCAGTTTTCTTGACTTGCTTGGCAATTGGAGACGCAGCAGGTTTTGGTGCTGGTTTATTAGTAGTTATAGCTACTGGTTGTTGTACGATAGGGGTTTGTTTTTGGGTAATGTTTTTTGATTTATCTAGTTGATGTTTAAAGGCGATCGCTAATACTGCACTCAAAGCACACAAGATTGCGATCGACCAAATTAAACCAGGCTTTTTTAGATAATTTGTGTTAGAATCTGGCTGAATATCAGGGGTGATAATTGAGGCTGGAGTTGCACTAGCTATAGTTTCTGCGGCTAATAATTGAAAAGTTTCACTCCAAATAGGCGCATTATATTCGGTATGCTTTCCATCCAATTGCACAGATTGAATAGATGTAGCGCCTAAACGATTCATTCCTTGGAAAATATAGGAGACGCACTTATCTTGAGGAGGTAGATTTGGGGAAATCAATGTTATTTGTAAGCAACTACCATGACGGGTTGCTTTTGCTACGATTCCTTTGGTAGCTAAAGACTGACTGATGAGGTTGGCAATAGCTTCGGGGTTTCCCTGTTGTGCTAATAATAAAATGTTTTGTTGAACGGCAACTTCTTGGGTCATACCATTTTCCTTTTGCTATGCTACACATAGCTAATAGTGGAGTTGACTTAAGAGTGAACTGTCTGTTGGCAATGGGTAACGTTGAATATATGGGAAAAGAGTATCACAGTTGGTTTGCTTGTGGGGTGTTTAGGAATAATTTTTTAACCGCCGATGAAAAACAGATAAACGCAGATGTCGGCTAGGTTTGTTGCAAAAAAGTTAGGTTTTTGTTTCAACCACAGATGAAACACAGATGGACACAGATAAACACAGATGTAGATTAATGTTTATCGATTTGGTTAGAAGGTTTATTAATGATATCATTCCCCTATCTATCATAGTTAAGAAAAATCACTCTCTTATCTGCGTTAATCTGTGGTAAAAATTTCACCCATAATTCTCACAAACAATTTTGGCATTAGTACACTATCGATACAAGCAGAGACTATATGATTCCTCGATTAAGTCGGAAGGAAGGTTTAAAACCGGAATATTTGCTTTTTTTGGAAGCTTTAGCAGAAACCCATTTTTCTGGTGAAGTTCGTCCTGATTTTGCTAGTCGTTTACTGGCGGCAACTGATAATAGTATTTATCAAATTTTGCCTCAAACGGTGGTGTTTCCGAAATGTGAGACGGATTTAGTATGTCTGTTTGAATTGGCTAGTCAAGAACGATTTAAAAATATTACTTTTTCTCCGAGAGGGGGAGGAACGGGAACGAACGGTCAATCTCTTTCTTCTGGTATTATTATCGATTGTTCTAAATATATGAACCGGATTCTAGAATTGAATCTGGAAGAAGGTTGGGTACGAGTGCAACCGGGGGTAATTTTAGACCAATTGAATAGTTATTTAAAACCTTATGGCGTGTTTTTTGCACCTTCTTTAGCACCTAGCAATCGCGCGACTATTGGGGGTATGATCAACACGGATGCTTGTGGGAAAGGGTCGCGTATTTATGGTCGAACTAGCAATCATATTATTGAATTAAGCTGGGTTTTGTCGGATGGTTCGGTTGCGCGATCGCATTCTATCGATCTCCCTACATTAGATAATCTTAAACAACAACCAAACCGTCTAGGTAATATCTACCGTCAAGTAGATGAAATTGTCACATCTAAACAAGAAATCATCGAAAAAACCTTTCCGAAGATACCTCGTTTTATGACGGGTTACAACTTGGCAAAAGTTTACTCTCCACAGCGAGATAGTTTCAATCTCAACTGGATTTTAGCTGGTTCAGAGGGAACCTTAGCCGTTATTACAGAAGCGAAATTAAAGTTAACTCCTATTCCTCAATTTAAAAAGTTATTAGCAATTTATTACAACTGTTTTGATGATGCCTTACAAGCAGCAGAAATGCTTTTACAATTTGCACCAGCAGCTATAGAAACAATTGATGAGAAAATTTTAGAACTAGCGAAAAAAGATGCTGTTTATTTTAAGGTAAAAGAATTCGTTGCAGGTGCAAAAGCACTAAATTTAGTTGAGTTTGTTGGTGATAACTTTGAAAATATTGAAAATATAGTTAACCAAGTTTGTCATAAAATAGATGAAGAATACTACATAGCACAGAACGGAGAAGAAATCGCCAATCTCTGGGAGTTGCGAAAAAAAGGTGTTGGTTTGTTAGGAAATAACCCCGGAGAACGCAAACCGATTCCTTTTATTGAAGATACTGCTGTTCCTCCATCTCAACTAGCTAATTATATTCGTGAATTGCAAGCTTTGCTAACCGAATATCAGCTAGATTATGCCATGTTCGGTCATGTGGATGTGGGATGTTTGCACGTTCGACCTGCTTTAGATATGAAAGCACCAAAAGATGAAGCATTAATTCGAGAATTATCGGATAAAGTGGTGGCGTTGGTGCAGAAATATGGTGGCGTGATGTGGGGAGAACATGGGAAAGGTTTTCGCAGCGAATATACTCCCGTTTTCTTTGGAGAAGAACTATATCAAGATTTGCGAAAAATTAAGGCAGCTTTCGATCCTGAAAATAAGTTAAATCCGGGAAAAATTGTCACTCCTTTGGATAGTTCGGCAGAAGTTTTTCGAGTCGAAGCGCCTTTACGGGGACATTTCGATCGACAAGTTCCTGCTGGGGTAAGAAACGAGTATGAAGGTGCGTTTAGTTGTAATGGAAATGGCGCTTGTTTTAATTTTGACCCGGATAGCGTGATGTGTCCCTCTTCTAAGGTAACAGGCGATCGCATTCATTCCCCCAAAGGTCGCGCTACTTTACTCAGAGAATGGTTGCGCCAGCTGGAAATCGCGAAAGTTGATGAATTAGAAAAACCCGGCTTTTTCCCGACCAGAATTTGGCATACTATCAGTAAATTAAGGGGAAAATACGACTATTCCCATGAAGTTTTTGAAGGAATGCACGGTTGTCTTTCCTGTAAAGCTTGTGCAACTCAATGTCCGATTCATGTCGATGTTCCCGACTTGAAAGCAAAATTTTTGGCACTTTACTATACTCGATATATTAGACACCCACGAGATTATTTTATCGGTAATATCGAAACTCTTGCTAGTTGGCAATCTTTGGCACCTTTTTTGTTTAATCGCATCACTGAAAATCCAGTTATTCAATGGTCGATCGCAAAATTTCTCGGTTTTGTCGATCCCCCTGTACTGAGTGAGTTTACTGTTAAACAAGGACTAGCAGAAAGACAAGCACCAAAATTTGATTTAGATCGATTATCTAATCTCAGTGAAACGGAACGAAAAAATACCGTAATTTTGTTACAAGATGCCTTTACCAGTTTCTACGAATCTCAATTATTTCTAGATACTTATGACTTTCTAGTTAAACTGGGTTATACGGTTTACGTACCGCCTTTTTTTGCAAGCGGTAAACCGTTGCACGTTAAAGGTTTTATTGGCCAATTTCAAGCGATCGCCCAAAAAAATGTTCGGTATTTGAATCAACTAGAAAAGATAGAAATTCCCATTGTAGGCATCGAACCGAGTATCGTTATAACTTATCGAGATGAGTATAGTAAAACTGCCAATTTAACAGCAAGTTATACCGCAGTTATGTTGTTGCAAGAATTTTTGGTAACTCAACTCGATCGCCTACCGCAAATTAACACTTACGAATCTTATTATTTATTCGGCCACTGTACGGAAAAAACTGCCGCCTTAGCATCGCAAATGCAATGGCAGCAAGTTTTCGCGGCAATGGGAATTCCTTTAAAATTAGTGGCTACGGGTTGCTGTGGGATGGCGGGAATTTACGGACACGAAGCCGAACATTATGATGAATCTAAAGGAGTTTATCAAATGAGTTGGGGAAAACATATTTCATCGAATTTTGCAGAAAGAAAACAGATTTTAGCTACAGGTTATTCTTGCCGTTCTCAAGTTCAAAGATTTGATAATTTCTTACCTTTGCATCCAGTGCAAGCTTTGATGAAATATATTTAGGACTTACGGTTCGCTCATTTGAAAGTGAGTTAGAGAAATTGGGTAAATCTTGGTTG
>CAZJJR010000127.1:0-16616 GCA_964546365.1 uncultured bacterium
TGTTTTGAGAGATTTAACTTGCTCTAAATCTTTTTTAGCTTTTTCAAGCTCTGCCTTGAGAGACTTAACTTGTTCTAAATCTTTTTTTAACTTTTGTACCTGGGATTTTTCTTCGGATAATTCTGCTTGTAAATCGATCACTTGCTGCTGTAAAGCAACTTCGTGTTCTTGTGCCACTTCTAGTTTTTGCGCTTGTTCCAAAGCCGCACGCAATTCCGCTACAGTTGCTTCTAACTCAGCTTTAGTAGGATTAGAACTTTTAGCAGGTTTTCCATTATCGGAAGATTCAGCAGATAATGGCTCTGGTGTAGCAGTATCTTCTTCTACAACTTCCGTTGCCGTCGTATCTACAATTGGTTTATCTTCAGTGTCCGGTAACTTTTGTGCTTCTTGACGTAGCAAATCCGAGAGACGTTTTTTAGTAGCCATTATTTTCTCCAATCTCGCTGTAATTCATCTGCGACGCGGCGGTAGTCTGCCTCAGCTTCCCGTCCATTCTTGCCTCGCCATTCGTTAATCGGTACTCCCTCTAGCGCCGCTCGTTCGTGAGCTTTGTAAGCACGAACAAAGGCATTACAGGCGGGAATTCCCAGTTCCATCAAGGTGTTTTGAGCTTCCAGTGCTTCTCCTAAACTGCGGGAATCCACCTTTGTCAGCAGCACCCGATGAGCAATACCAATCGGCATTACTGCTTCCCGTACCGTGTCGATTAACACGGCAAGATCCATCGGCGCTGGGGGTGTGGGCAGAATGAGATAATCTGCGATCGCTACTACCGCCGCTAATGCTTCCGATCGCAGCGCCGGAGGTGTATCCACCACAACTAAATCATATCCTTCTATCTTGCGTAAACGGTTCAAAAGTTGGGGATTTGTTTCTTGAACTAAGTCTAAGTTCCATTTTTCTTTACCGCGCTCGATCCACCAACTAGCAGATCCTTGAATATCTGCATCTACTAAAAGAACCTTTTTCTTCCGCGAGAAGGTAGCAGCAAGATTGACTGCTGTAGTAGTTTTACCGACTCCGCCGTTGCCGTTGTGGATAGCGATGATTCTTGGCACTGCTTGCTTCCGACACTCACATTCTTTTCCGAAATATACCGCTTTATCTACCACTTTTCGGATCTGAAATCTGAGAATTAGCCATCATTAGAAACAGTAGCTTCAATAGAAAAACTTTTATGACATTTAGTAACAAACTACCGGATGGGCCAAATACTGCCAGACTGCCGCGAATGCTGAAATTCGTGTTTCAGCCAGTCAAGTACATAGAGGATTACAGTAAAGTTTATGGCGATACCTTTGCCATTAAAGGGCGTCAGGGTATCCCCCTGGTTTACTTTAGCCGACCGGAGGCACTGCAAGCCATTTTTGCGGCTGATTATCACCAAGTAGAGGTAGGCGCTCGGAATCGGGATTTGGAATTTCTCTTGGGGTGTAATTCTCTGATTTTACTGGATGGCGATCGCCATCAGCGCCAGCCGGATTAAAAATGGTAGCAAATCTCAGAAATTAATTTAGGTGAACGAGTTTTTCCAGAAGAATGTCCTTATACTCCCGAAGAAACCATGAATCCTGAATTTTTACCAGAGTAATATTAATGTATAGTTTTTCTAGCTAAAATCATTTGTGTTTGTCTGCTGTGTCTTATACCATGCAGAATACGACAACGAGAACTGGAAAAATGTGGCGTTCGCCAACTTACAAACGGCGAAATTCAAAAATTAGCTGATTTTTTTCAAATGTTTCCTGAAGATTTCTACGAGTTAGATGAGAGATAATAAAGCTTGTTTGTAGTGAGGACTTTAGTCCTCGGCATAAGGACTAAAGTCCTTACTAAGAACTTATATAACGGACATAAAATCAGTGAAAAATGTTATTAAAGGTTACTGATGATGGTGGGTTAAGGCACGGTTCGTTAATTATTGGGTTTTAAGGCATAATTTGTCGCCCCTTCCTAACCCACCCTACAATTTAATATTATTTATTACTTATTATTTGCTGTAGGATTTTGTCTACTCAAGACAAATCGCTCACCATAATTTAGTAACTTTTCCAAACTTGCCAAACGATTATCCCAAGTTTGAATTTGATATAAATTTTGTAAAGAAACTGAACTTACTAAACTACGGAATTGAGAACGAAATGATTTTAAAGCATTCTTTGCTGCTGCTAAGTTACTAGCATTTTGCTGTTGAGATAATTGATTTAAAGCCGTGGCAAGTGCTTCTGTTTGAGTGCGCCAAGCATCTTTAGCTGAATCTGCTAATTGTACTTGATTTGTTTGCAATAAAAAATTCCATTCTCGTTGCAAAGACGCATAACTAGAAGCAGCAGCAGCAAAAGGTTGACGATAAGGAATTGGCTCTTTATTAGTAATTTGTATTGTACCTTGAGTGCGACTGAAAATAGATTGTAATTGACCGCTCAAATGCTCAAATGCGAATAGGGAATATCCGCCATTGGGCAAATCTCTGACAAATTGAATTTGATCGATCGCACTCATTTCCGGTAAGTTTAATAGCAAAATTCCCGGCAACACTAAAGTAGCACTTAAATTGGGATGACTCAGCCAAGGTTGTGTTAATTGAGCAAAGCGATTGGTATCTTGAGCGTAAGACATTGGCACAATCAGATCAACATCACCTCTTTTCGCCCAAACTTCCCAATTTTGTTGCAATTTTTGGATTCTTTCTGCTTCCGGATAACCGAAAACCGCAGCAGATAAAATTAAACTGGAGCGGCGTTGACGCACTAATTGAGCTACTTCTGACACAAAAGAATTAACTTGATTAGCGCGAAACTCAGTCCACTTTTGCCAAAGGACACGATTACTGGGAGAAACTTGAATCGGATCTACGCCATTGATTTCTTTAAATAACTTACGTGCTGCTTTTCCATAACCGTAAGTTTCACCACGAGTGGGGTCTTGAAATGGATAGCGAATGTAATCTAATTGCAATCCATCAACTTTATAACGGGTGATGATTTCATCGAATAATTTGATTAAATATTGTCGTGCTTCTAGATTCGCCGGGTCTAAAAATGGCTTGGTTTGTCCGGCTGGAATCATGTTACCTTTGCGATCGTAATTTGCCCAATCGGGATGAGCAGCTAAAATCGGCCCTGGATAATTGGGTGGTTGAGAGAGAATCGCATTATGGCGTTGATTACCAGCCGCAAAAGTCCACACCCAAGCGTGTAATTCCATTCCCCGTTCGTGGGCTAATTTCACCGCCGCCTCTAACGGGTCCCAACCTTTCGTGAGGGGATTCTGCTCTGGTGCAACTTGAGAAGGATAAATGGTGTAACCAGCATTAACGGTTTCAAAGAAAACTGTATTAATGCCAGCTTGCGCGAGACGATCGAATATTTTCGCCAATCCCTGTTCCGAACCAGCTTGTACGATACTACCCCGGTCTAGCCAAATTGCGCGAATTTCCGGCTGTTTGATCGGGCGATCGATCGGGTAAAGATTCCACAAACTCTGACGAGCTTGCAACCATTGACTTCTCGCATTTTCATAATCCCCTTTAGTAATTAATTCGGGAAATACTTTCAATATTTCTCTAGCTTTTTGAAGAGTGCTAGATGGAGAAGAGGAAGTACTAATTAAAGTAGTAGAAGCAACATTGGTAGGAGTAACGTTAACGGCAGTAGTTTCTTTAGTTGCCGGTTCTCCTGCTACTTTACTATCAACAGAATTGGCAGCCAAAAGAGCGCTTTCTACCCTTCCAATTAAATTTTCTAGCTCTTGACGCATTGCTTGAGCTTCATTAGCTGAAATTTTTTCTGCATTAGGAGTTACTCGAATTGCCGCAGTAGCTACCCTTTCCGTCGGATCTACTGGTGCTGGCGACGTGGAGATGGGGGGATGAGGGGATGGGGAGATGGGGGGACGTGCTGATGAATTTGCTACTCCCCCTGCCCCCTGCCCCCTGCCCCCCTGCCTATTCTGTCTAGGAGCAGTCGTCGCATTAGTAGCTACTCCCCCTGCGCCCTGCCCAGCACTTGCCACATTAGCTGCACCGGGAGCAACACAACTTCCTGCCGTGGAAACAGTACCGCCAGCTTGAGCAATATTGCCATAACGAGCGATCGCCGATCGCAACCATCCTAAATCCATTTGAGAATTAGTAACAGAACCTACACCCCAACGCCAACCAAAAAAAGTAGTTTGGTTAGTAGTAACTACTGCCGGTGGAGAGTCGCTAATCGTCCAAGTAGCGGCAGTTTGACTAGTTAAACCAGTGGGAATAATCACTCCGCCGTGAACGGTTCCTGCTAGTTGCGAATTTACCCATTCTTGAGTTCTCGTTCGCATTGGTTGTAGCGCTTCTGGTTGCGAGAGAGGAAAAGCCCAATAAGCACCGAGCAAACTACGTAATTTCTGGCGGACTCCAGGGGGCGAAAAATTACCCAAAGGGCCACTCGCGATGACGCGACCGCCTTTTTTCATCCAAGCTTCTAGTGCGATTACCTGTTCCTGGGTCAAGCTTTCCACGTTGGGAAAAAATAGCACGTTAGGGCCATTCAAATCGGCAGCATTCTGTACTTTTTGCAGGTCAACTATGCAGTAAGAAAGTCCGCTTTCATTTAAACGAGTTGTAATACCGCTCCACTGAGTCGCATTATCCGCACTACGCACTACCCCTAAACGAATTCCTTCTGCAAAAGCAGCAGAATTAAATAGTAAAAATAAACAGTTAAATGCCAAAAAACTAAGGCTGGAGAATACTTTTAATTTCCCTACCTTAGTTTTAATTTCTTTTTGAGTTGTAATTTTTAAATTTTTATTCCCAAAAACAGACACCTTTATCCTCACTCCCCAAACCGATTTTAGATTTTGGATTTTAGATTTTAGATTGAAATACCACAAGCGATCGCAAATGACAAATAACCAATGACCAATGACCAATGACCAATGACCATTAGCCAACAATCTCATTAACTGGGAACCGATCCATCAATTGCAAAGCACGTTGGGCGTTGCGTTTGAGGGAATCCGATACGTGAGGTACGTGAGGAATTTGGGAGAGAAAATCTAAGGTTCTGCGTAACATTCGCACTACGTCTCCTTCATCTAAAGTAGTGTTTTCACACAGATGCACCCACTCAATGCCTAATGCCCATTGTTCCACTAAACCAATTAATCGATCTTCCAACCAGACTGGTAAGGCTACGTAGTGGCGACGCTGCATTTGGAATAGCTGGCGTCTGACATTTCGCAATCTATCTATTGCTTGTTCCACTTCTGGACTTGGCTCGTACTTAGTATAAGCGTCTGGGCGGGGTGTTTCGGTCACTAAAGCGGAACAGGCGGCGGCTAGGTGATGGGGGTCGAGGCGATCGAATTCCCCGGACATCAATGCCAGCCCTAACCATAGCTCATTATCGCCTCGAATGGCGGCGGCAGCTTGACCCATGATGGTGGGTTGCAGTCCTTCCAAGCAGCCAAAGCCTTGTAAAATATTAATCAGATCGATAAATTCTTCCCAGTGGCGTTGGGCTTGCCGCTCGAATTTTTCTTGTCGATCGCTTAATTCTTCCTGCAAACTTTCCACCCGTCGATACCGTTTGATTAAAGTACCGGGGTTACCCCATTGGTGGATGGGATGATTTTGGAGTTGGGCTTCGATCGCTTTGACTCGTTCCCCTTGGGCGTGTACTTCTGCGGCTTCCTCTGGGGGTGGGGGAGTTGGTATGGTGGAAGCGATCGCACCAGTCACCTCATTACCGTTACGAACGCTACCTGCCTTCATCGGTAGTTCTGGAGGTGGCCCTGCCAAGCTATCCACTGCCGTAATGCGAGGCAATTCGGCATGAAACCCTGCTACATCAACGGTGGCAACTACATACCAACGATTATCTCTTCCCAAGCAAATCAAATAAGGGCTTTGTCCTGGCCCAGGTACTTTTGTTACTAAAGTAGCTGCTATGGGTGTGGGAACGGGTACGTGCTTGCCTTTTAAGCTGAGAATCGTACCTGCGATCGCGTAATTCAACGCTACAGATAAATCGCTAGCCTGCATAGAAGCCGACTGCTGCTGCAAAGTTTTCAGTAATTGTCTCTCTACCCGCAATCTCTGTTGTAACTTTTCATAATTAGCCAAAACAGCCGGATCGAGACTTTCCAAAGTAGACTGTACTTTCTCTAATTCTGCCGTTAACCGGGCAATTTCTTGGCGCTGCGGTTCCAGATATAAAGTAGCTAAGTACTTACCGAAACTGCGTTCTACCAGTTCTTGCGCTTCTTCGATCGTGTGAGTTTGCAGCAAGTTCAGCACCATCCCGTAGCTGGGGCTAAACTGGCTTACTAAGGGATCTGGTTGAGATGTTGCCAAATAAGCCGCTTCTTTTGCCCCTTCAAAAGGAGTTTGCACTGTTACCACATAACCCCGTTCGTCCATCCCGCGCCGTCCCGCCCGCCCTGCCATTTGCAAGAATTCCGAAGCATTCAGCAGCCTGTGTCCGCGATCGGTACGTTTGGATAAACTGGAAATTACCGTCGTTCTGGCAGGCATATTAATCCCAGCTGCCAAAGTTTCGGTAGCAAACACCACTTTAATTAAACCCAATTGGAATAGTTCTTCCACAAAACCTTTCCAAGTCGGCAAAATTCCGGCGTGGTGGGCAGCAATCCCTCGATAAAGTGGTTCTACTTGTCCTACTCGTCTGGCTTCTGGAAAACGCTTTAAAAATTCGTCAATTCTCGTTTTTAATTCTCGCGCTTCTTGCTTGTTCACCAATTCCAAGTCTGCGGCTTCTGTCACTGCTTGGTCGCAACCCCGGCGACTGAAGATAAAATAAATTGCTGGCAGCATATCTCTATGTGCCAGATGACTGAGTACGTAAGTAATGCTGGGGCTTTCTGGTTTTCGGTTGGCTGGTTTGTTTTGTCCGCTTTTCGGTTTCAAGCGAGGGCTGAGTTTGGTGCCATTCTCGCTTAATAAGGGAAATAGCCCTTTGGTATTGCAAAAATGAAATTCTAAAGGTACTGGGCGAAAATCCGAATAAATCAGGTCTGTTGGCCCATGTACTTGTCCGATCCAATCCGTTAGTTGTTGAGAGTTGGCAACTGTAGCAGAAAGGGCTACTAATTGAATTTCGTGGGGACAATAAATAATTGATTCTTCCCAAACGGTACCGCGCTGGCGATCGTTCATGTAGTGACATTCATCCAGCACTACCGTTTCTACTCCCACTAAAGAAGTGCCTACTTCCCCAATGGGCGTTCCGTAAAGCATATTGCGGAAAATTTCCGTCGTCATCACCAGGATCGGCGCGTCCCGGTTGATCGACATATCCCCTGTCAGCAATCCTACTGTTTGGGCTCCGAATTGTTCGCTAAAATCGCGCCACTTTTGGTTGGAAAGAGCTTTTAACGGTGTGGTGTAAAATACCCGCCGATTATGGGCTAAAGCACGGTAAATGGCGTATTCTCCCACTAATGTTTTTCCCGATCCGGTGGGGGCACAAACTACCACCGATCGATCGGCGTTTAATGCCGCGATCGCATCTAACTGGAATCGATCCAGTTCAAATGGGAATAATTCTTTCAGGTCTAGCTCTGCTACGGTAGAAAAACCTTTCACGCACCTTCGCTTCCAAATTACTATTGCAGAATGGATTTAAGAAAACACCAGCTAATCAACATGGAGAGTCTGGCCTATCCTATCCCAATTTTTACATTATCGAAAGCCTTGATTGCTGTTTATTTTTCCTAATCCTACTTTTAGGCAGCTGGAAGATCCATTTTTAAGTATCTAACCAGCACTCTCCCAGACGTTATCTTAATATTCATCAACTTTATTATGATATAATGTTCGCTTTTTTAAATAAAACAATCCAGATTGCCATCAAATAGGCAACCTGGTCTATATAAACAGGTAAATAGTCCTGCTATTTTCTTAATTTTTGTATTTAACCGATGCTAGACGCAGAAAAAGCGATCGCTATCAAGCCCCCAACCAGAGCCATAGCCGCTACGCCCATGATGATATAGTTCCGCTGTTGGGCTTTAGTAGGAGGTGCTGCCTCATAAATTTTGGGTTCGATCGCAAAATTATTTAGGCGTCCACCTTCTTCTGTTGTATAGGGCATGAATTTATCCTCGTCTTGTTATCTTATTAATAATTGTAACAAAATTTATCATAAAATTAACAGCACGATAGGTATAAATCTTTTTTATATAAAATATGAGGAAGGGACTAGGGGCTAGGGGCTAGGGGCTAGGGAAAAGGGAAAAGGGAAAAGGGTAGGTGAAAATTTGTTAACTCTAAATTCTGAATTCTGAATCCTAACTTCATCCTTTCCCCCTGCCCCCTGCCCCCTGCCCCCTGCCTCTCATCCCTAACTAATAGTCCCAGTCAAGGGAGAACTAGCGCTAGCGTAAGCTTTCACGGGAATTCTGCCAGATAAATAAGCCAATCGCCCCGCTTCAGCAGCTAACGCCATTGCTCGTGCCATAGCAGGTGAATTAGTAGCTTGCGCGATCGCAGTATTAATTAATAGAGCATCTGCCCCCATCTCCATTGCCGCTGCTGCTTCGCTGGGAGAACCAATTCCGGCATCTACTACCACGGGAACGGTCGAATTGTCAATAATTATTTGGATATTGGCGGCATTTTTCAAACCTTGCCCGGAACCGATGGGAGAAGCCAAAGGCATTACGGTAGCGCAACCAGCTTCTGCCAAACGTTTAGCCAGTAGAGGATCGGCATTAATATAAGGTAAAACGGCAAAACCTTCTTTGACTAATTTTTCTGCTGCTTCCAGAGTACCGATCGGATCGGGCAGTAAATATTTAGAATCGGGGATAACTTCTAATTTGACGAAATTATTATCCTCTTGCCCCAACAATTTAGCCATTTCGCGCCCTAGTCTGGCTACCCGAATCGCATCTTCAGCAGTTTGACAGCCAGCTGTATTGGGTAACATCCAAATTTTAGTCCAGTCGATCGCTTCCGCCAACCCTTCATGTCCGGGTGCGTTATTTTGTACCCGCCGCACCGCCACCGTCACGATTTCGCAACCGCTAGCAGCAATACTTTGCTGCATTTCTGCGATATTGCGATATTTACCAGTTCCCGTCATCAAGCGAGACTGAAAGGTTTTGCCGGCAATAATCAGGGGTTGATCGACAAGTTGAGAAACGGATTTTTCGAGAGTTTGCATAGTTGATGAATATGGGAAAAAGGATGAAGAATGAAGAATGAAGGATGAAGGCTGAAGGCTGAAGTGAAAAGTTCAAAGAACTTTATGCGTGACTTTTAACTTTTTTCCAACTCCCTCATTTCAGCTTGCCTTAATTGGCAAACCGAGCATAATGGAAATGTGGTAAAAGAGGATCGAGTTTTTCTTCCCAGAGCGAATTTGCTATTAGTAAAGCAGTGATGGGAGCTAACAAAATACCGTTACGATAGTGACCAGATGCTAATGTCAAGTTTTCGTAGGGGCTAGCGCCAAGAATAGGTAACTCATCTGGTGTTGCCGGTCGAAATCCCCACCAAAATTCTTCTATGGTAAAATCTTGTAATTCTGGATAAAGTCGAATTGCTCTGGCTAGCAAGGCTTGGATTCCGGCTGGTGTATTATGAGGAGTAAATCCTACATTTTCACTGGTTGCTCCGATGACAATTCTGCCATTTTGACGAGGTACGATATAAATTTCATCGCCAAACAAAACCTGCTTTAAAGGTTGGGTTGATGATGGCACTCGTACTGATAGCATTTGTCCTTTGGTGGGAGATACTTGCACTGGCAATAATTGATTTGCCCAAGCGCCACTAGCTAAAACATAATGTTCGGCTTGCCAATCTCTTTGAGAAGTTCGGACATAGGTAATTTGCTGATTTTGAATTACCAATTTTTCCACTTGTACGCCTTGGCAAATGTTAACACCTAATTGTTGGGCTGCTGTCCACAAGGTTTTTGCTAAGGCGCGGTTGTCAACTTGACCATCTTCGGGATACCACCACCCACCAATCACTTCTGAACTGAGTCCGGGTTGGTGTTGATGAATAGCTTGATTATCTAACCAAATGCTAATCTCAGAAGTTGCCGAAGTGTGTTTTTGCTGATGCTGTTGTTCGTTGGTATAGACAGGAGAGAGAATACCACAAGGCCAGTATCCGGTGTCTAAACCAGTGATTTCTTCTAATTTTCTCGTCCAGTCTGGATAAAGCGCCCGACTACGCAGACATAAGTCCAGCATGGGGCTAGGGGGTATTTGTTCGGCTTGGGGGGCTAGCATTCCAGCAGCTGCATGGGCGGCGGCTTCTGAGAAGTCTCGCGTTAAAACCGTGACAGTTGCGCCTCTTAATTTTAGTTCGATCGCCACAGAAAGGCCAATGATGCCGCCGCCGATAATTAAGATGTCGTTTAATATATTCATTTATTCAAAAATACTGCAACCCGTTTCTCTACCAAAGTGCGGGTATAGATTCATCTTCTTTAGGAGATGGTTCGGGCGAGGGTGAGGGGGTTGGACTATCATCAACTGGTGTTCTGGGAGTATCGGTCGGAGTCGGAGAAGGAGTAGGAGTAGGCGTAGGGGATGTGGGCGTAGGAGAAGGGCTGATGGAGTCGTTATTCTGGTTACCCCAGCTAAAATTTATGCCTGCGACTGTTCCGATTAAGATTGCGATCGCTACCGCGACGATCGCGATCGCAATATATTCTCTCATATCAACTGTTCCTTAAAGTAGGGAAAAGGGAAAGGGGAAAGGATGAAGTCTGAAGTCTGAAGGATGAAAAAAATTTGTTCCCCATCCCCCATCTCCCCATTTCTCACTAACGCAAAAAGATAAAGAATATATTTCCTTTTTGGGGAAATCCGCAATCATTTTTGAGTCTGAAAAGGGGAGAGGCTATACTCAGTCTAGCTTTCGGGTGTCCAGACAGCGCGATCGCCTTGTCCCCACATCCCATCATATTTTGTCACGGAAACATCACCTAAAACCTTGGTTTGACAGGCTAAACGAAGGGTTTTCGAGGGAGAATGGGGAGGAAGGGACAAGCGAGCTTTTTCTCGCCAGCTAGGTTCGGAAACTTGCCCTTCTACTTTCACCGCACAAGTACCACAAGTACCAATGCCGCGACAGTTCAATTGTTTAGCTTTGTCGTTGTATAGCTCAACTCCATTTTCTAGAAGAACGTTACGTAAATTTGCGCCAGGAGCACATTCACAAGTCGTCCCTTGTGCAGCTACTTTTGGCATAGTTGTTTATCAATGTGTATTTGTTATTTCTAAATTTATTAACAAATAACCATTTGTATTTCAAGAGAGGAGCGACCATTCGGTGATTGGGAAAGAATGAAGTCTGAAGGATGAAGGATAAAATTTAACTTATTTTTTATATTTCCCATCTCGCCATCTTCCCGTCTCCCCCTCTTGCCTCACCCCTCAACTTATCTTTCTCATCTACTGAAATTCCATGACTAACGATACATCTAACCAAATTTGCATATACGATACTACTCTGCGGGATGGCGCTCAAAGAGAAGGACTATCCCTATCATTAGAAGATAAATTGCGGATAGCCCATCAATTAGACCAATTGGGCATACCTTTTATTGAAGGTGGATGGCCGGGAGCGAATCCCAAGGACGTACAATTTTTTTGGAAACTGAAGGAACAACCCCTCACCCAAGCAGAGGCGGTGGCTTTTTGTTCTACGCGAAGACCGGGAGTTTTAGCGGCTGAGGATTCCATGCTCCAAGCGATTTTGGCCGCAGGTACTCGCTGGGTGACAATTTTTGGCAAATCTTGGGATTTGCACGTTACGGAAAGTTTAAAGACGAGTTTAGAAGAGAATTTGGCGATGATCCGAGATACGATCGAGTATCTCAGAAGCCAAAAGCGACGGGTAATTTACGATGCGGAACATTGGTTTGATGGCTACAAGCATAATAATGAATATGCTTTGAAAACTGTGGAAACCGCTCTAGCATCTGGTGCAGAATGGATCGTACTGTGTGACACTAACGGCGGTACGCTTCCCCACGAAGTCAGCCAAATTGTCCGAGATGTCATCAAAGCTTTTCCCATTTTGGCAATGGAAGGAGATGAACAAACTTCTCCTACTCCCAAATTAGGTATCCACACCCACAATGACGGAGATATGGCAGTGGCAAATTCGATCGCAGCCGTCAGAGAAGGTGTCAGAATGGTACAAGGCACGATCAACGGCTATGGCGAACGCTGCGGTAATGCCAACCTTTGTTCTGTGATCCCCAATTTACAACTAAAACTCGGTTATTCCTGTATTAAGCAAGAAGAACTGGCACAATTAACCAAAGCCAGCCGCTTAATCAGCGAAATTGCTAATTTAGCACCCGACGAACACGCCGCATTTGTAGGAGTTTCCGCTTTTGCTCATAAGGGTGGTATTCATGTTAGCGCAGTTGAGCGCAATCCCTACACTTACGAACACTTAGAGCCAGAAAAAATCGGCAACCGTCGGCGCATCGTGATTTCCGACCAAGCTGGCTTAAGTAATGTTTTAGCAAAAGCTCGCACCTTTGGTATCGATTTAGATAAGCAAAATCCCGCTTGTCGTCAAATTCTCAATCGCCTGAAAGAATTAGAAAATCAAGGTTACCAATTTGAAGCAGCAGAGGCGAGTTTTGAGTTGTTGATGCGGGAAGCGTTAGGACAAAGACAGAAATTCTTTGAACTCAAAGGTTTTCAAGTCCATTGCGATATCGTTCCTTGCGATACGGAAGGTGAATGCGTTCCTTATGCCCTCGCTACCATTAAAGTAGCTGTCAATGGCAAAGACATTTTGGAAGCAGCCGAAGGAAATGGCCCAGTTGCCGCTTTGGATGCTGCCTTACGCAAAGCTTTGGTGAATTTTTACCCGGCAATTGCCAATTACGAGCTAAAAGATTATAAAGTGCGGATTCTCGACGGACATACGGGAACTTCTGCCAAAACTCGCGTTTTAGTTGAGTCTAGCAACGGTCATCAACGTTGGACGACGGTGGGAGTTTCTACCAATATCTTGGAAGCTTCTTATCAAGCGGTAGTGGAAGGATTAGAGTATGGTTTATTGCTGCATTCTTCTGTGAGAACGGCGCTGACTACCTGATACTTTTGATGTTGGGTGAAACAACTGGAAACCCAACTTTTGTTAAATCTTGATTAACTTAGGTTGGGTAGATTTACCCAACCTACTATTTTTTTTAGTAAATATCGCAATCCGGAATTCTTTGTGAAAAACTAAATAACCGACTTCTCCAAGAAGTCGCGTATCTTAGGCTGAGAACTGCCATATCCTCTTAACTGCGTAAAGGCGAAGCATTCCAGGGATAATCTTGTGACTGCAAAGAATTAAGAATAAAATTGGCAATAATGTCTAATCACTCAACAGCTATGCTCTCTCGCCTTTTTTATCTTACATTATCTGCTACAACATTGCTGTTTTGTTTGACCTATTCAAGAAACTCAACAGCTTCAATACCAATACAAAATTTACCAAAACATGAATTAGAAACTGCTAGCCTTTACCATCAGGCTAACTCCTCTTTAAAAAGTAATCAATTCCTCATTTCGCGTAGTATACGAATATTTAAAAATACTGAGCAATTAACACGAGAATTGAATGTATTACAGGAAGATTTAGCCGCTCGCCAAAAAGCAAACGATCGAATTGGAATTGCCCAAACATTAAACAAAATTGGCGAAATATACGTTTTGTTTGGCAATTATAATCAAGCATTAGATGTACATCAGCAAGCTTTAGCAATTTATCAAGAACTGAGAAATCCTCAAGGTGAAGCAAATACCTTAGGATATTTGGGAAACGTCTATTTTAATGCTGGACAATATAAACAAGTTGAAGATTTATTTCGTCAAAAGTTAAATAACTTAAGAAAAATAGGCGATCGCGCTGGCGAAAAGCTTATTATGGAAGTTATGAGTCGTTACTTATTGGATGAATGGGGTTTTAAGGCAGGACAAGGCATTTTTATATCACTTGCTCTCCACAAAAGACTTGGCGAAGGAAAACTTTCATGGCAAGAACAGTTAGAAATTACTGAATTAAACTTATTTATTAATCGGGAAACTGGAGATCTAAATCGTGAAATAGATACTCTTCATGGAATGGGTTGGATTTATAGAAATCTGGGACATTATTCCCGTGCTTTAGATTTTTATCAGCAAGCAATCGAGATTACTAAAAAACAAGGAAAACCTTTTCACCAAGCATTTTTATTAGTTGAATTGGGTATCCTTTATACGGATTTAGCACAGTACGATCGAGCTTTATCATTTCTACAGGAATCTTTGGCTTTAAAAGCTTCTCTTTCTGAAAATGAGAAGGATTTTATAGGTCATTTTATTTTTAATAAATTAGGCTTAGTTTATAGTAAACTGGGTCAGTACGAAAGAGCTTTGGTTTTTTTTGAGCAAGCTTTAGCAAAACCAGGATTCGATTTACCAAATATTCTCAATAATATCGGCTCAACCTACTTTCAAATGGGTGATTATACCAAAGCATTAGAGTCATATCAAAAAGCTTTAGGTGGTCGTTTAGTCGGCGAGCCCGGAATGAACGGATTTATTTTGAATCAGATCGGTTTAGTTAAAACTAAAATCGGTAACTATCCTGAAGCATTAGAAGATTATCAAAAAGCTTTATCGCTTTTCCAACAAATCGGAGACCGTCCAGGTGAAGGGTTAACTCTTAGCAATATGGGTGAAACTTTGCTCAAACAAGGAAGTTTTCCCGAAGCAACAGAAAAATTACTGGGTGCCATTAAAATACTAGAATCTCTCCGCTCAGAATTAAGCGATGCTAATAAAGTTTCAATCTTTGAAACTCAACTCCGTACATACAGCGTTCTTCAACAAGCCCTGATTAAACAAAATAAAATTGAATCCGCTCTAGAAATTGCTGAAAGAGGACGTGCGCGGGCTTTTGTTGAGTTATTAGCCAAGCGTTTATCATCCGATTTAAGTAATGAAATAAATATTAATCCGTTAACCATTGCGGAAATTAAGCAAATTGCTAAAGAACGTGAAGCAACTCTGGTTGAATATTCGATTATTACTGATGATGTTAAAATTCAAGGTCAGCCAAAAGAGGGAGAATCAGATCTCTATATTTGGGTAATTAAGCCGACAGGAGAAGTATTATTTCGTCAAGTAGATATTAAACCTTTGTGGCAACAACAGAAAATTTCTTTTAGCGACTTAATTTTCAGCAGTCGTGATTCTCTTGGAGTAAGAGGTCGCGGTATTGCAGTAGCAGCTAGGATTGAGAGAGCAAGTTCGATCGCAAAATTGCAGCAATTACAGCAGTTACATCAACTGCTAATTGAACCGATCGCAGACCTACTACCGACCGATCCTAATGCTCGAATCATTTTTATGCCACAAGGCGAACTGTTTCTCGTTCCTTTTGCAGCTTTACAAGATGCGTCTGGTAAATACTTGATTGAAAAACATACTATCCTGACTGCTCCTGCTATTCAAGTATTAGATTTGACTAGTCAGCAAAGAAAACGGTTAAGTCGGGAAAATTTGACTTTAGCAGATAAAGAAGCTTTGATTGTAGGGAATCCTACTATGCCCAAGGTGGCTGTGGAAATTGGGCAATCAGCAGAACGGTTACCGAGTTTACCGGGTGCGGAAAGGGAAGCAAAGGCAATTGCTCAACTTCTGGGTACGAAAGCTTTGATCGGAAATCAAGCTACGAAGGCTTCTGTTTTACAACAGATATCCCAAGCGAGATTAATTCATTTGGCAACTCATGGGTTACTGGATGATTTTCTAGGTCAGGGGATACCGGGTGCGATCGCGCTGGCTCCTTCTAGTGATGATAACGGCTTACTAACAGCTAGTGAAATCCTCGATCTGAAGCTAAACGCTGAATTAGTGGTGTTGAGTGCTTGCGACACTGGGAGGGGAAAAATTACTGGCGATGGCGTGATCGGGCTATCTCGCAGCTTAATTTCAGCAGGTGTACCCAGCGCGATCGTATCTCTCTGGGCAGTTCCCGATGCCCCTACAGCCTCTCTGATGACAGAATTTTATCAAAATCTGCAAAAACACCCCGATAAGGCTTCTGCCCTCCGACAGGCGATGCTGACGACGATGCAACAACATCCGAATCCTAGAGACTGGGCGGCATTTACTTTGATCGGGGAAGCAGAATGATCCGATGGGGAGATGGGGAAAAGGGGGAAAGGGGAAGGGGAAAATTTGTTAATTCAGACTTCTGACTTCATCCTTTCCCCTTCCCTTTTCACTGCACAAGAACAGACCGTACAGCTAGAGTTCGGTAAGCTAACCAAATTATTTTTCTTAAATTTAGGAATTTACCTTGCTAAATCTTATATAATTATGTTAAGCATTGTAGTGGAAAATTAAAAGCAAAACTAGTAAGAGTTAGTTGACTAGTTTATGCTAAGCTAGTAGGGTAGAAGCTTGCTTCCCCACTGCACAGACAAACGTTACGGGTAACCCATTAGAAGCGGGAAGCCTTTCTCAGTTAAATATTTCCAAAATTAATCTGAATTGAATGGAGTGTATGACTCAGCAAGTTATTCACCCAATGGTGAAGATGCAACGTCAGGTGAGATCGCTAGTGGAATCCAACTTGGTTA
>CAZJJR010000128.1:0-1866 GCA_964546365.1 uncultured bacterium
TAAGGGGAGGGCTAGGGTGGGGTTGATTATTTAAATAAAATGGCGATAACTCAGTAGAAAAGTGCAGATCAACAGAAATTGCCTTATTTTCTAGTAGGATTTGAAGGCTGGGCTGGCTGACTCGGTAAACCCAACTGCTGCCAAAACCGAAGGAAACTGGCTGGTTGGATAAAACGCCACGCTACTAAACCCACTGCGGCAATCACTGCCAAAGTGATTAAACCACCAATCAAACGAGAGAGCGCACCAGTTCCCCTGCTTTTTTTGTCCGATGATGCGGGACGGGCGGCTGATGCTGGCCCAGTCATGGTGGATACGGCAGTTAGAGAAGACTGGGAGGGAGTTTCCGCGATCGCTTGGTTTTGTATTTTTGCTTGACCGTTCGCCGTCGCCGCACCGACTGTACTGAAAGTTTGTTGTTGTGCGGTCACGGCTGGGGGTCGTTCGCCCGTTCGCACCCACTGCAAAAATGCAGCCCTAGTAATTCCGCAAAAATTAGGAGTACCTAAAGAGGGAATGCGTTGCAATATCGGTTGAGTATTAGAGACAAAAACCACTAAATTATTCGGTTGTTCCAAAGCGAAACCATAGGCACACTGGGCCACCGCCACGACTAATCTGGCTTGTTTACTTAAGGATGCACCGCCAGGGGGAGCGATCGCCGGATGGGTGGCATGAGCGTTTGTCAATTGCCAACCGCTATCGGGAAAAAACCGCATAAACTCCCTGGCGGCTTTTTCCACTTGGGGTTCTGGGGCGCGACCCGTAAGGTATTCAATTTCTTCATATACCATTTGAGGCACGTAGCAGTTACCGATGCGAGAGTATTCTTGCCATTCGCGAAGGCTGCTACCCAACAAGGCGCTTAGGTCTAGAAGTACCAGAACGGGCTGTGGTGTAGACATAACCGAATCGATTTTGGATTTTAGATTTTAGATTTTAGATTGTCATTAGTCATTTGTCATTGGTCATTGGTTAGTTGTCATTGGTAATTAGTCATTGGTCATGAATGATTTGTTTGATTAAGAATTACGCGCCGATCGAGAAAAAACCCGGTTTATTGTTGGGTATTGGTGGTTCAAAGAAAGGAAGTTCCGTCCTGAAAACTGATTCTGACGTAAGTTATGCACTCGACCAATGACTAATGACAACTCAAAATAAACTATTTGCACCAATTCCCAGGCGTCCAGCTAATCCTGGGGATAAGGGAATCAGAGTAGCGATCGTTAAAAATAGAGCTAACAAACCTAAAGCTGCTCTTGCATCATCGGGTTCGCTAATCTCATTCAGGCTGGGACGCTCTAAATCTCTTTGCAGGAACAGAATTACAATTGCCCAGTATATCGCGATGGGATTGGCTAGAGATGCGATCGCCAACACGATCAGAGTAGCAATACTGATTCTGGTCGCTACTTTTCGACCGTAGATAGCTAGCACGATGCGACCCCCATCTAACTGTCCCGCCGGCATTAAGTTGAGCGCAGTAATTACTAATCCCAACCAACCAATAATCGTTAGTGGATGAATACCGACCAAAGGCTGCTGTAAAGCAGAACCTAAAATTACTCGCGCTAAACTTCCCACGAGAATCGAACCTTGGAAAAATTGGGCAGGTACTTGGAAAAAACTGCCAGGATGGGACAAGGACAAACCTACGATCAACATCAGCAGGGAAAGTAGCCCACCAGCTGCCGGCCCAGCAAAAGCGATGTCAAACAACACCTGGCGGTTGGGTAAGAGGGATTCAAAGCGGGTAATTGCGCCAAAAGAGCCGATTTGCCAAGTAGGAATGAAATAAGGCCAACTCAGACGAATTTGATGACGACGCGCTAACCACCAATGCCCGATTTCGTGGACGATTAAAAT
>CAZJJR010000128.1:1885-16570 GCA_964546365.1 uncultured bacterium
AACATCGCTACAATTCCCGCACCAAGGGGAAAAACTTCGGTGAAACGGCTGAGGTTATTGTAAAAATCAAAGCTTTGCAGGATACCAGCAGTTTCCAGAGTAGTAGCGATCGTTGCCAACAACAGTACGACGGCGAAAATCTTTTGATTGATGGTGGAAGGTTTCGGGTCGTTGCTACTGGGTAAAACTACCACTACAGGCTTATTTTCGGGATTTTCGATCAAGAATAGCCGATAGCGATCGCCTAACCTTTCCTTCAACGCAGACGATAAGCGATCGTGAACTGCCTGCGCCTCTCCCCGCAAGTTACCTTTAAAGATCGCTCCTTGCTGGTAAGGAATCGTTTCGGTAGCAAAATAAGTATCGATGCCAAAAATTCCTTGGATTTTCTGCAAGTCTTCATGTGGAATCGGCATTGTTTCCGTAGTAAATACTACTGATTCCAGTTTTACTTGGCCATCTGACGGCTGATTGACTGCTGAGTTGTTGGATGTAGCCTTTGCTTCTTGTTCGGCGTTGATCCTTTTAGCTGCACGCTCCCGCAAAACCTCATCCTGTCCGACACTCCGCAATTGTTTGCCCAAGTAAATATATAAACCAGTAGCAGCCACCAACATCAACAAGATACTGACCAAGTTTAAATAAATTCCCGCAGCAAACAAACCAAAAAATAACAGCCAGGGAGCCATCAACACCACCGACTGCAACCAGGCTAAGATTCCCAGTTTGCCATAAGGCTTGGCGCGAGAAAACCCCCAGCCCAATATCCCCAAAGCAGCTAGTACAATTAGTGCGATTAAAGATGTCTCTGATGTGGTAAACATTTCCAAACCTTTGCGACTGAGACAAAAAGCTTAGCCAAATCAGGCGCGATCGCCGCGCTTTCCATTGAGAAATCTGAGAAACTAACAGATTTCCCTGCTAATGCTTAACAATTGTTTACAGATCGAGCAGTTGCTAGTAGATCTACTGTAAGCGAGAAATAGACCTACGTGAAGCGAGATCGCAACTAGTTTTTTCAATTGAGCAGAGAAACAAAAAACTCTCCACGCAACGGTAAACAGATATTTTTAGGCATAAGATGGTATGAATAGAGCATATACTCTTGCTTACATTACCAATCAACCGTTTTTAAATTTTTACTGCTTTTTGGCGAAACGATAGAAAAAATAAAAAGTTTTCGCGTAGATTAGATTAGCTTAGCTTTTTACTTACAACAATATTGTTTACTTTTGTTTTCAAAAAATTTACTTAAAGTGAGTTATTGTTCACTTTGTATAGAAATTTATTTATGTAAAAAAATGTATATTTTAAAGCTTTGAGTAATATAGGATAATAAAGTAGGGAATTATAAATTTACAGTCTTATATCTTTAAGGACAGACTAAGTTTATTAAAATATCATAATTTTATCAAATGTATTTTTCTTTTTAAATAAGCAAAACTTACAAATTCCGGATTGATAGGCCAGAGTTAACTTAACTCGTGGTCTATAAAACTCTTCTCTTCACAATCACTTGCACTCGAAAGGTATAAAGAATGAGTATCGCTATAAAGGGTTATCAAATAATTGAACCGCTACATGAAGGCTTAAATACGATTATTTATCGAGCTATTAAACAACCAGAACCTGTATCTGTAATTATCAAAAAAATCAAATCCGAGCGACCGACTATAGATGAAATTACTAGATTCAAACATGAATATAAAATATTGCAAATGTTAAGTAACGATGGAGTAATTAAAGTTTACGATCTAAAGAACGAACGGCAAGAAATAGCATTAATATTAGAAGATTTTGGCGCAATATCTTTAAAAAATTGGTTGAGCGATCGCCAATTAGATTTAAAAGAATTTTTTCGCCTCGGTATTCAGTTAACATCTACGCTTTCCATCTTGCATAAAAGCAACATTATTCATAAAGATATTAAACCTCATAATATTTTAATTAACCCTCAAACAGGACAAATTAAAATAGCAGATTTCAGCATCGCCACCTATCTGGAAAGAGAAAACCAAAGCATTAGCAATCCTAACTTATTAGAAGGCACTCTCGCTTATATATCGCCCGAACAAACTGGGCGGATGAACCGCTCTATCGACTACAGAACTGATTTTTATTCCTTAGGAATTACATTTTATCAAATGCTCGCGGGTCAGTTACCTTTTACAACTAGTGACCCGCTAGAATTAATTCATTGTCATATAGCTAAACAACCAATACCACCGGATAAGGTTAACTCAAAAATTCCTTCAGCCGTTTCTAAAATCGTGATGAAATTATTAGCGAAAACCGCTGAAGAGCGATACCAAAATGCTTTAGGTATTAAAGCAGATTTAGAAAATTGTTGGAGAATGCTGCACGAAAAAGGAGAAATTTCTGATTTTGCGATCGGACAACTCGATTTATGCAGTCAATTCCTGATTCCGCAAAAACTTTACGGACGAGAAAAAGAAACGATCGCTCTGTTGGAAACATTCGATCGCGTGAGTGCTGGTACCAGTGAAATGATATTAGTATCCGGATATTCTGGGATTGGTAAATCTTCATTAGTCAATGAAATTCACAAACCAATCGTGCGCCAGAGAGGTTATTTTATTTCCGGTAAATTCGACCAATTTAAACGGAATATTCCTTATGCTTCTCTGATTCAAGCCTTTCAAGAATTGATGCGTCAATTGCTCGCGGAAACTAATGAAAGAATATCGGTTTGGAAAACCAAAATTTTAGAAGCGCTCGGTAACAACGGTCAAATAATTATCGATGTTATTCCCGAAGTCGAGCGCATTATCGGTTCGCAGCCACCAGTACCTCAATTAAGCGCATCTGAATCGCAAAACCGATTTAATCGGGTATTTCAACAATTTATTCACTTATTTAGCCAACCGGAACATCCATTAGTTTTATTTTTAGATGACTTACAGTGGGCAGATTTGCCTTCTTTAAAATTAATAAAGTTAATTATCACCGATTCCGATCGCAAATATTTATTACTAATTGGAGCTTATCGAGATAATGAAGTAAGCATTAACCATCCATTAATTCAAGCTTTAGAAGAAATTCAAAATGCGGGAGCAACTATAAATAATATCGTCCTGCAACCGTTGGATAGTTGTCAGGTTAATCAATTAGTAGCCGATACCCTTCGCACCACTACGGAAAAAACCCAACCACTAGCTGATTTACTTTTCAAGAAAACTCAGGGTAATCCTTTTTTCTTAACTCAATTACTGAAATCCCTTTACGAAGACAAACTGCTCTCATTTGACTTTAACAATCGAGAATGGCATTGGGATATCGATATTTTACAAGGAATTCAGATTACCGAAAACGTGGTTGAATTAATGGTCAGCCAAATTAAAAAGCTATCGCCTCAGACGCAGAATGTCTTAAAATTAGCAGCCTGCGTAGGGGACAAATTTAGTTTAGACGTTTTGGCGATCGTTAATGAAAAATCTCACTCAGAAACCGCTAAAGATTTATGGGAAGCGCTGCAAGCAGGTCTAGTCATTCCGTTGAATAATTCTTACAAAATTCCCCTGGTATTTGATTCGGATAAATCAGACCAAAAACTTGCCGAGCAATTTAAAGTTGTCTACAAATTTTTACACGATCGCGTACAACAAGCTTCCTATTATTTAATTTCCGACGATCGAAAGAAACAAACTCACTTTAAAATTGGTGAGTTATTACTAAAATACACCCCAGAAGCCGAGCTAGAAGAAAATATTTTTGATATAGTTAATCAACTGAATATAGGCGTTGAATTTATTACCGAACGAATCAGCAAAAATGAATTAGCTAGGCTGAATTTAATTGCTGGAAAAAAAGCTAAGACCGCAATGGCTTATGAAGCAGCAGTTAAATATTTAAGTATAGGTTTAGCACAACTAAAAGAAACTAGTTGGGAAACCGACTACGATCTGACATTTAACTTGTATCTAGAAGCAACAGCAGCCGAATACCTAAATGCTAATGTCGAACGGGCGAAAATACTATCTGAGGAGGTACTAAATCGCACGAAAAATATTCTCGATCGCATAAAGATTTACGAACTGCAAATGCAGTTTTCTTCTTTGCAAAATCAAATGAATGTCACCATAGATATTGCATTGAAAGGTCTAGAAATTTTAGGCGTATCTATTGCAAAGGAACCACCCAAAGAAATAGATATTGACGCATTACAAAATTTACCCGAAATGACGGATGCCACGCAACTGGCAGCAATGCGACTGTTAATGATTGCGGCTCCGGCTGCTTATATTGTAGCTCCCGAAACCTTTCCGCAATATCCATTTACGATGGTGAAACTGAGTAGCCAATATGGTAATTCTTCATTTGCTGCTTTTGGTTATGCAGTTTACGCTGTTTTATCCTGTGCATCACCCGCAGGCGTCGAGTTGGGATATCGAATTGGCAAACTCGCCATAGATGTACTCGATCGATTTGATGGGCGATCGCTATTAGCAAAAGTTTACATTTTATATAACGCTCACGTCAGACATTGGAAAGAACACGCTAGAGAAACTCTAGTACCGATGCTGGAGGCAATTCCCATTGGCTTAGAACACGGAGATTTGGAATGGAGCGGTTATAACTCTATATATTATTGTAACCACATATTTTTTGTTGGAGAACCGCTGGATTTTGTCAAACAGAAACACGCACAACATATAGAGTCTATGCAGAAATTGAAACAAGATTTGCATGGTGGTCATTACTTAAAATTATTGAAAATCTTGGTATTAAATTTACTTGCTGCGCCTCCAGAAGAATATCTGCTTAGTAATGGCGAAATTCTGAACGAAGAAACTATTTTGCAAGAGTGTATTGCGGCTAATAAACATTTGTTTATTTTTATGGGGTATTTAGCCAGAGAAATCCGATCGTATTTACTGAAAGATTACGCTTTTTCATTGGCTACAGGCAGTTTAGCCGATCGCTACGAAGAAGGCGTGCGCGGATTGATGAACCATGCCGAACACAAGTTTTATTATTCTTTGTCCTTACTTGCTCAATGCACGAATGTTTCGGCTAGCGAACGAGAAAAATACTTAGAAATTGTAGAAAATAATCAAGAAAAAATGCAGCAATGGGCTTTTCACGCTCCCATGAATTACCAGCATAAGTATGACTTAGTGGAAGCAGAAAAAGCACGGATATTAGGAAAAACTTTAGAAGCAATCGACTATTACGATCGCGCAATTCAAGGAGCTAAAGAAGAAGGATATCTTCAGGAAGAAGCAATCGCTAACGAATTAGCAGCAGAATTTTATTTCGGTTTGGGTAAAGAAAAGATCGGTCGAGTTTATTTAACTGATGCCTACTCCGGATACGTTCGTTGGGGAGCCAAAGCAAAAGTAAAAGCCTTAGAAGAAGAATATCCTCAACTATTTTCTCAAGTAGCAAAAATTCCCACCGATCGCAGCGAAGTTACTCAGACAGCATCGACCACTGGAACGCTTTCTAATTCCCTCGACTTAACCACAGTAATGAAAGCCTCTCAAATTCTCTCTGGGGAAATCGTGCTAGGCAAATTACTGACTAAATTAATGAAAATCGTGCTGGAAAATGCAGGCGCACAAATTGGTTTTCTCATTTTAGAAAAAGAAGGAAAATTGTTGATTGAAGCTCAAGGAATTGCGGAGAGAGATGATGTAGATGTGCTGCAAGCAATTCCCATAGAAAATAGCCAGCAAGTCCCGATTTCTGTCATTAATTACGTAGCTAGAACCTTAGAAAATGTCGTGTTGAGCGATGCCACTCGTGAAGGAGCTTTCATCACAGATAATTATATTGTCAAGCAACAACCAAAGTCTGTTATGTGTACTGCGATCGTACATCAAGGAAAACTGACAGGCATCCTTTACTTAGAAAACAATTTGACAACAGGTGCTTTTACGATCGATCGCATAGAAGTATTGCAACTACTATCATCTCAAGCGGCTATTTCCATTGAAAATGCCCGCTTATATAGGGATTTAGCTACCGCCAACGCTACCTTAGAAGCCAAAGTCGAACAAAGAACTCAAGAGTTAAAAGAAAAAAACCAGCATCTAAGAACCGCCGAAGAAGCTGCACAAGCAGCTAACCGCGCTAAAAGCGAATTTTTAGCCAACATGAGTCACGAACTCCGCACGCCCCTCAACGGCATATTAGGTTACGTTCAAATTCTCAAACGAGACAAAGCTTTAAACAACCAGCACCAAAACAGCCTCAACATCGTTCACCAATGTGGCGAACACTTACTAACCCTGATTAATGATATTTTAGACCTTTCTAAAATCGAAGCTAGGAAAATGGAACTCTACCCCAGCGATTTTCGTTTTCCAGAATTCCTCGAAAGCATTGCCGAAATTTGTCGAATTCGTGCCGATCAAAAAGGGATTTACCTAGTTTACGAACCCCTGACAAAGCTTCCCGCTACTATTCACGCAGATGAAAAAAGATTGCGGCAAGTTTTAATTAATTTATTAGGAAATGCAGTCAAATTTACCGAATCTGGAGGCGTTAATTTCCAAGTAGGTTATCGAGATAGTAAGATGCGGTTTCAGGTTGAAGATACTGGCGTAGGAATGACACCAGAACAATTAAAAGAAATATTCCAACCTTTCAAACAAGTAGGAGATAGCAAACGTAAAATTGAAGGAACCGGATTGGGATTGGCAATTAGTCGCCAAATCGTGGAAATGATGGGCGGCGAAATTAAGGTAAAAAGTAGCTTTGGAAAAGGCAGCACTTTCTATTTTGAATTAGATTTAACTGAAGTTACCAAATGGACAAATACTGCTCAATTAGTTCCCCAAACTATTATTGGATATCAGGGCGAGAAGCGAAAGATTTTAGTGGTGGATGACAGGTGGGAAAATCGAGCAATTTTAGTTGGGATGCTGCAACCTTTAGGGTTTGAAATTTTTGAAGCAACCGATGGTCAAGATTGTTTGAATCAAGCTGCCAAACTTAAGCCAGACTTGATTTTGACAGATTTAGTAATGCCTGTCATGGACGGCTTTGAGGCTACTAGGCAAATTCGCTCGTCTCCTAGTTTGGCAAATACGGTAATAATCGCTACTTCTGCTAGTGCTTTTGATTTTGAAAAACAGAGAAGTAAAGATGCGGGCTGTAATGCTTTTGTCCCTAAACCAATCCGCGAGGAAGAACTTTTAGAAAAATTAAGAGAAAATTTAGGTATAGAATGGATTTACGAGAAAATTAACCCCGATCGACCAGAAATTAAAACCCCAAATTTTCATTCTTCTTCTACTCAAAATTCCAATCTCAAAACTGAAAATAGTTTAATCGTACCTTGCCCAGAAGAAATCACTGTTTTGTTTGACCTGGCAATGATGGGTGATTTGAAATCGATTCAAGATAAACTGCAATATTTGGAGGAATTAGATAGTAAATATTTACCGTTTGTAATGGAAATCAGAAAGTTGGCTAGGGGCTTTCAAATTAAACAAATTCGGGAATTCTTGAAACAATATAGGGAGGGCAAAAAATGAACGTTCAAAAACACGATCGAGGGATCGTATTAATCGTAGATGATACTCCAACTAATTTAAGCGTTTTGTTTGATTTGTTGACGGCTTCCGGCTTCAAAGTTTTGGTGGCAGAGGATGGAGAAGATGCACTAGAACAAGTTGAATATTGTCCGCCCGACTTGATATTACTAGATGTATTAATGCCGGGAATAAATGGCTTTGAAACTTGCCGCCGACTGAAAGCTAATAAACTAACTAAAGAAATTCCAGTCATTTTTATGACTGCATTGGCGGATACGGCAGATAAGGTAATGGGTTTAAATTTGGGAGCGGTAGATTATATTACCAAGCCACTTCAACATGAAGAAGTTTTAGCTCGCGTTAGCATTCATTTAAATTTGTGGAATTTGGCTAAAAAACTGCAAGATCAAAATGTAGTTTTACAACAAGAAATCCAGCAACGTACAGAAGCGGAAGCCGCACTTTTAAAGCTTACTTCAGAGTTAGAAATGCGAGTAAAAGAACGAACTAATGAACTAGGGCGATCGAACGAGCTTTTATTGCAATCAAATGAATGGTTAAAACAGGAAATTGAAGAAAGATTGCAAGCTGAAGCAGCACTGCAATCTTCAGAAGCCCAATTGCGAAAACAAGCCCAACAGCTTGAGAAAACTTTGCGCGATTTGCAACAAGCTCAAAGTAAGCTAGTACAAAGTGAAAAAATGTCTTCTCTCGGTCAGTTAGTGGCGGGAGTCGCTCATGAAATCAATAATCCAGTCAATTTTATTTATGGAAATCTGATTCATACTCAGAGTTATACCAAAGATCTAATTAATACGTTGATGTTCTATCAACAAAAAATAGCCATTTCTGAAGAAATTCAACAGTACGAAAGCGAAATTGATTTGGAGTTTTTAATTGAAGATTTACCGAAAATGCTAGCTTCTATGAAAGTGGGAATAGATCGAATTCGGGAAATAGTACAATCGTTAAAGAATTTCTCGCGGGTAGACGAAGCAGAGATGAAATCTGTGAATATCCATGAAGGAATTGATAGTACTTTGTTGATTTTACATAATCGCTTGAAAGCCAGATCGGATCGACCCGCCATTGAGGTAGTTAAACAATATGGTAATTTGCCAATAGTAGAGTGCTATCCGGGACAGTTAAACCAAGTATTTATGAATCTGTTAGCAAATGCGATCGATGCTTTGGAAGAATCTTTACTCGATCGTTCTTTATTAGCAAACAAGACTAACAATTCCTTAAAAAATCAAACACGAATAACCAATTACAATCCAACTATTTGGATTCGTACAGAATCCAAGGATAATAGTACAGTTATAATTCAAATTACTGATAATGGGTTAGGAATGGATCGACAAACGATTCAACGATTATTCGATCCTTTTTTCACTACTAAACCGACTGGAAAAGGAACTGGATTGGGATTATCCATCAGTCACCAAATTGTCGTGGAAAAACACGGCGGTCAATTGAAATGTATGTCCGTACCAAATCAAGCAACTGAGTTTACGATCGAGCTTCCGATTCACCAACGTCATCAAAAATCTATCTTTTCTCAGACATCTACAACTTTGTATAGCGATCCTAAATGAATTGCGAACAACTAAACCCCTCCCAACCCTCCCCTTGGTAAGGGTAGGGCTAGGGTGGAGTTGATTATTTAAATAGGACGCTATAAATTGGTTACCAACTTAACACGGTAGAAAGTAATATCAAATCAATTCAACCAAATAATCAATTTTAGCCTTTAGCTATAACTACTGACTTGATTCGTTAACAAATCTTGCAAGACGTCATATGGCTGAGAAATTTCCCATTTATCAGTCATATTGGGGTCTTGATAGGGTTTTAAATACTGATTCTTCATCGGAATCGGAAATCCAGGAATAATTAATAATTCTAGAGATAAACCGACCGTGAGCGTGGTAATAGATAGACTTTTTCTTATCCAACTCATAGGTAAACTTCCGACTGAGGAAAAGCGTAGTTTTTTTGATTCTATTTAAGCTAACAGAGATATTTGATAGCAGTTCACTTAAATACTGCCACATTTACACATTTACTATTTTGGCAGGAGTTTCGGGATTTTCGGGTAGGGAGAAAGATTCGTGACACCCAAGCAAGTGAATTGGTATGAAGTGGTTGAAAGAGAAAAACAAATGGTTCTGTTTGCATAGAGTAGGAATGTAGACCGTCTCCCGTCAAGAGTAGCGCTGTGACGGGAGCCGAGAAAGAGTTGTTTAAACGAGTTCAAACAAGGCTGAGTTGGTTCTCAGATAACTACTTTTGTTTGTAACTTTCGATCGCTTGCCTGAGATGACCGTGATTTTCCGCTAACAGGCTTTCTGCTTCTTCTTTACTCGTTCCCGTCCAGTGCATTAATAAAGCTAGTTTGACGGATCGCCCGCTTTTTTCGAGTAAATATCCGGCTGCTTCTCGATTTAAATCGGTGAGGTCTTGCAAAATGCGTAAAGCTCGATCGCGCAGCTTAGTATTTGTAACTGCCACGTCTACCATCCGATTGCCATAAACTTTGCCCAATTGCACCATCACGCCAGTAGAAATAATATTTAAAGCCATTTTAGTCACGGTTCCCGCTTTCAGACGGGTGGAACCAGCTAAAATTTCCGGGCCAACGATCAGGCGAATGTCAATATCGGCAGTAAAACTCACTTGTTCTGCTGGCACGCAAGCCATGAAAATAGTGGTAGCGCCCCGTTGTTGAGCGGCTTGCAAAGCGCCTTGGACGAAAGGAGTCGTTCCCCCGGCGGTAATTCCCAGCACTACATCTAAATGGTTGATTTGTCGTTGAGCGATCGCAGCTGCACCATCGTCTGCTTTGTCTTCCAAATCTTCCGAACTGCGAATTAAAGCACCAGCACCACCAGCAATAATTCCCTGTACTAATTCCGGCGGGCTACAAAACGTGGGCGGACACTCTGCTGCATCCAGCACCCCCAATCGTCCGCTAGTCCCCGCACCGACATAAAATAAACGTCCGCCTTGACGTAATGATTTAGTTGTGAATTCGATCGCTTGGGCTAGTTGAGTGCGGGCGGCGGCGATCGCCGCAATCGTTTGAGTATCTTCCCGATTGAACAAATCCACCAACTCCAGAGTACTGAGTTGGTCTAAATTCTGGCTGTTGGGGTTTATTTGTTCGGTCAGGAGATGGCCTCTTTCTTGCAAATCGTCGATCATTATGTTTATTAATCAATAGTTTTTTAGAATTCAGAAGTCAGAATTCTCCGAGCTAGAATTCAGGAGGTAAAAATACCCGATAGAAAAATTAAGCCAGTTTTGATTCTGGATCGTGAATTCTAGATTCTGAGTCCTGACTAATTTTCACAAAAGTCCTTCTAAGCGACGGCGAAGGCGATCGAGTTCGGAATCGGACATTTCGGATTCGGTGCGATCGGCCATTTCGCGATCGGGTTGCCAATCTGTTCGATCTAGGTTAGTTTCTGGTGGGAGAGCTAAAGCTCCTTCCGGAATCAGTTCCCAATCGTAATCTGCGCTTTGGCAAAATTCTTTAATTTCCTCATCGTCTATTGCTTCTACCGAAGGAGAGAGAAAATCCTGCGCCTCCAGCTGAACGCAGAAGCGCGTAGCATCGTCTTCTGACTCGAACATCAACACTTTATCGCGATCGCCAATCTTGAGGGTATGAATTCCCTCATTTTCAGTACGAGCATTAAATAAGAGTACAAATACGCGCATGGGTGTCACTACATTGCATCATCGTTCATTATCCTACTAATTGAAATTCCCCTGAGAAGTGGCCATTGGCGAAACTGATAACTCAACGTATCCTTAAATAGATTTATCCTCATTTTTAAATCGCATCTGCTAAACAGGCAGCAATCGTAGGCACTTCAAGTCTAGAATGCTTCCAGCAACTAAGCGTGACCCGATCGATCCGGCAAAATGGAACTAGGGACAGTACCGTAGGGTCTTACGTTACCCGCTTTTAAGTAGTCCCTATTTTAGGTGTGAGGCAAAAGATGACTAACTCTCCCAATTCAGATAACCAAGCAAATCGACGTATATGGCTGCTATGGTTGAGCCGCACTGGTATGGCTTTCGGTGTCATTTTACTAGTGGGCGTAGCCTCTGGTGCTTGGTGGGCGTGGATGTTTATTCAGGAGCAGTTAGCCCCTTTAGTTGAGAGAAATCTAACTCAAACTTTAAAAAGACCGGTAAGTTTAGGGAGAGTAGAAAGTTTTTCCCTTAATTCGCTGAGATTTGGGCGATCGGAATTACCCGCTACGGCTACTGATGCCGATCGCGCTTCTGTGGAAGCAGTAGAAGTACAGTTTAATATCATTGACTTACTGTTAACTCGCACCCTCGAACTAGACCTCACCCTAATTAGCCCTGATGTTTATATCGAGCAAGACGAGAAAAATCGTTGGATTGCTACCCAAATCGGTACTCAAGAAGGGCAAGGGCCAATTACCACCAGATTGGACTCGGTGGGAGTAAGAAATGCCAAAGTAGTATTAGTACCGAATCCCAAACCAGGGAATCAGCGAATTCCGGTGGGAATAAATGATTTGGGCGGTAATGCCCAATTTTTGGACAACAATCAACGCATTCGATTTGATTTAGCTGGAAAACTGGTAACGGGCGGTAACTTTAACATTGCTGGCGAACATTTGCCCCCCAGCCAACAAACGAATATACAACTACAAGGTCAAAATCTGCTAGCTAACGATCTCGATCGCTTAGTTAAACTTCCCCTCGATTTAAGAGCGGGGCGCGTCGATGGCAACTTGAATCTCAGATATAACCCAAGTGCGCCCTTGTTTTTAACGGGGACGGCAAATTTGCAAGACGTAACTGCTGGAATCAGACAACTGCCGGCACCGTTTAGCAACGCTAATGGAATGCTGCGTTTCAACGGTCAGATAATTACCTTAGAAAAAGTATCCGCCCGTTTAGGTCAAATTCCCCTAGAAGCTACTGGCGGTTTGCATACCCAAAAAGGTTATGACATTGCCGCCCAAATTCCCAGTATTCCGATCGGCAGTATCGTTCAAACTCTCAACCTAAAACCCCCAGTCCCAGTCAACGGGCAAGTAAAAGCGGGTGTCAAGTTAACCGGGCCAATCCAAGCCCCGGTTCTGTTAGGTGAATTTGTCACCACCAGCCCAACGCTAGTTGACAAACTGGCATTTAGTTCATTGGGCGCTCGGTTTGCTTTAGCACCAACTAGTAACGAATTAGCGATCGCCAACATTCAAGCAAAGCCAACCGTCGGCGGTCAAATCACTGGCAAAGGTCAAATCAAACTAGGTCAGCAAAGCGGTTTAGTATTCGATTTGCAAGCCCAAAACGTCCCGGCAGAACCGATCGCCCAGCTATACGGCGCAAACATCCCAGCGGGAATTAAAATCGGCAACGTTTCCGCCAAAGCCCAAGTATTTGGCCCCTTAAACGACATCCGCACCGTAGCGCGTTGGCAAGCGCCCCAAGCTACCTATGCCGGCAGTGGAGAAATCGTCGTAGCTAGAGGGCAAACCGTATTGCGGGACGCTACTTTCAACGTCCCCGGCGGTACAGTGCAAGCAGCTGCGGCTATTGGCGGTGGCAAATGGGAATTGCTAGTGGAAACTCCCCGTTTGCCAGTTAGTAGCGTGTTAGCGCTTACCCAGACAGGGACAGAGGGCAGGGGACAGGGGGCAGGAGAGCAAGCAGACATACCCCTCCCGATTCGGCAAGGGGTGATTAGTGGAAGGGCGAAATTAAACGGAAATCAGGGTTCTTTTGCACTAGGGGATATTCAAGCGATCGCAGAAGGAAATTTGCAAGCAGCAGGTGGTAATATCCAACTGCGGCGAGGAGCTTTACAAGCAGGTCGCTGGCAAGCATTAGTAACTACTTCTGGCGTTCAATTAAGTCGTTTTCCACAAACACCCCAACAATTACAAGGCGCAACATTTAATAACGGACAATTTCAACTAGCAGGAACCGTTGATTCATTCGCGCTTCCCGACATTCAAGCAATCGGTAAAGGCACCCTTAACGTCGCAGGCGGAAACTTACAAATACTCCAAGCAGGACTCCGCAATGGCAATTGGGAAGCGATCGTCAGCGCTAACAGCATAAACCTATCAAGATTTGCCCAAATACCGCCACAAGTACAAAGCGCATTTAACGGTCGTTTCCGATTAGCTGGAAACTTACAATCCAGCGATATTAATAACATTAAAGCTATTGGCGAAGGAAACATCCAAATCGCTGGCGGTCGAGTACAAATTCGCCAATTACAACTTAATGAAGGTAATTTACAAGCATTAGTTAATGCCTCTGGAGTACAACTCGGTCGTTTTCCCCAAGTCCCTCCACAACTCCGAGGTTCTTTTAGCGGCGACTTAAAAGTAGCGGGAAATCTCGATAACTTAACAGCACGAGAAGGACAGCAGCCTTTATCTCAAATAGAAGCAATTGCCAGAGGAAATCTCCAAATTGCAGGCGGCAACATTCAAATTCAGCAAGCGCAACTAACTCAAGGTAACTGGCGAGCATTAGTTGGCGTTTCTAACGTACAAATAGCGCGTTTTCCCCAAGTACCAAATCAATTACAAGGTTCCTTTACCGGTCGGGCCGTAATATCGGGCAACCTCGACACTTTAACACCACAACCTAACGAATCACCTTTAAATCAAATTGAAGCCGCAGCGGAAGGCACGCTGCAAATTGCTGGCGGTAATGTTCGCATTCAGCAAGCAGTATTAAATCAAGGCAATTGGGAAGCATTAATTGCCGCTTCAGGCGTACAACTCGCACGCTTGCCCCAAGTCCCCGCACAGTTTAGAGGTACTTTTAACGGTCGAGCCAAATTAGCAGGAAATATTGCCACTCTTACGACTCCATCTAAAGAGTCGCCTTTATCACAAATTCAAGCTATTGCTGAAGGAAATTTACGATTTCCGAGCGGTAATTTGCAAATTCGCCAAGCCCAACTCGAACGAGGAAATTGGCAAGCTAATGTAGTAGCTTCAAACGTGCAACTGGGAAATTTTCCGCAAGTGCCAAAGCAGTTTCAAGGAGCTTTTAGCGGTCAATTATTATTAGCAGGTAATCTCGATACATTCACAGCTACACCAAATCGATCGCCTTTATCTCAAATTCAAGCAGCCGTCCGCGAAGGAAACTTACAAATTGCTGG
>CAZJJR010000129.1:0-16530 GCA_964546365.1 uncultured bacterium
CCGCAGTTAATTCTAACTGAATTCCTTTCATTACTGGTAACTGAGTAGAACCAGTAAAAATTTCTATTTGTTGACCGGGAAACATGGTTAAAATTAAAATACTTTCGGTTTCAGAGTCGATTAACCAACCCAATCCCGATAGTCATCGTGATAATCCCTTGTTGTTTAAATTTTATTTAATAACTACCCCAAACCTAATTCCCGTTTGAGTAAATTAATTGATTTAATGCCAATATAATTTTCACAACAAATCAGCTGAGGCGGGCGAATTAAGTCATCTCTGGCTTCTGCTACGGCAGCTTTTACGGCAGCAAAACTAGCTTGATCGCTGATAATGCTTCTAGCGCTGCGAACTAAAGCATTGAGTTTGTAAGTATCTCCTTTTTGGGCGGTCATTACTAGTAAGTCATCACCGCGCAGACTGTGAATGATTACTTCTGCTGCTCGTAGAATACCAGAGCTAAGGCTTACTAAACCAATGCAACTATCTTTAGGGAGACTTCTAACTAAATTAATTTCCGAACTGTAGTCGTAGATATCGACGGGGATAACTCGGACGGACATTGGTGCGGCGATCGCTTCTGCTTCTCCGATAAAATAGCGACTGGTTACCACCGTGCCAGAATGGGTTTGTTCGAGAAAGTTGGCTAATTGTTCTAAAGGCACCAATTGTACTGGGATTCTGAGGGCTTGTTCTAATTCCTGCATCATTAATTCGCCAACACCGATATCCTGGGTAGGGGCGGTTACCAGGACTCTGGCGCTGCAACGCAAACGCCAATCTATTTCTCCCAGGAAAAGTTCTCTGGCTTGGGATAGGCTGCAACCTTCTGCTAGCAGTTTATCTAAGCTTTCTTGAACGATTTGGTTGGCTTGGGGATATTGTTCTAAAATTGGGGATTTTATTCTGGCACCCCCTTCGTTACCTTGGGCGCGAACATAGATACCCGATCCTGCTAAGGATTCTACCAGTCCAATATCTTCTAAATGACGGTATACCTTACTAATGGTGTTGCGATGGAGCCCCGTCTGCATGGCTAAAGCGCGGGTACTTGGTAGGCGATGTCCGGGGGGAAACTGACGGGATGCGATCGCAAACCGAATTTGATTAAACAATTGAGTTGAAGCGGGAATTTCGCTATCTGGCTGAATATGAAATTGAACCATATTAGAGCCTCCAAGGACTCCTATTGAATAATAAAGAGGTTAATTTTGTAGTAGACATCATAAAATTGAATTTTTGTCTATATATCTAGTGTATTGTTTTTTCACGAGCATCTTATCGCCTATCCGGTAGTTGATCCGCACTTGGCACACAGTTTATATAAAAAATCATCATACCGAATACTGAGAAAAGCAACATTACCAGAACGGGTGATATCTAAAAAAATTGATATGGGGAGTGGCGTTAAGCGATCTTGCCATTAGAAAATTTTATTGTTATGACTGAATAAAATTACTTTCGACATCTACCGTGAAAATTTTAGAGCAAGCAGCAACTACTTTGAAAGTTCAATTTGGATTGAGCGATGATGAAATGAGGAGTTTAAAGCGTTTTGATAAGTTAAAAAAAACTTTATTATTATTTAGAATTATAATTCCTTTGTCGGCAGTTGCGGTCGGTGCTTTTACAATATTTTTTATTCATAAAAAAAATAAATGTTCAAAGATTTAATCAACAATAAAATCAAAAACCTCTAGTTAATTGCCAATTTAAAAAATAAATGGCTGGGATTGAATGAAGTTAAAAAAAGTAGAATTTAATCAAAAAAATAATCAGCTAATTTCGATCGTCGAGCAAGAAAAAGGTTCTTTAATCAGGCAATATATAGATAATGATAGAGCTTCTTATCCTTATCTGTTAAGAGAAAATGCGGAGATTACAGCCGATCGCATTCGTAGCTTTCTCAAACTAAAATCTATAGGGTGACATCAAGAGGGTCAAAAGAACGATGGCAAAACTAGAGATTAACACATCTAACGTTAAAATTCCCAATGGGGATTTGCAAATAGATGCTTACTTAGCCTATCCGTCAGGGCCGATCGCTTTTCCTGGGGTGATAGTATTTCAAGAGATCTTCGGAGTCAACGCTCATATCCGAGAAGTAACAGAAAGGATAGCCAAGGAAGGATATGTAGCGATCGCACCAGCACTTTACCAACGCCTTCACCCAAAATTTGAAACTGGCTATACCTCGGAAGACATAAAAATTGGCAAAGACTACAAGCAGCAAACTAAAGCATCAGAACTACTTAGTGATACCCAAGCAACCATAGATTATCTAAAGACTCTTCCCCAAACAAAAAAAGATGGCTTTGGGTGTATTGGTTTTTGTTTTGGCGGTCATGTAGCTTACCTAGCCGCCACTTTAGAAGATATCAAAGCTACGGCATCTTTTTACGGTGCAGGCATTACTAATTGGACGCCTGGTGATGGAGAACCTACTATTACTCGTACCGAAGATATCAAAGGTACTATTTACGCCTTCTTTGGTATGGAGGATAGTAGTATTCCTCCCGAACAAGTTAACCAAATAGAAGAAGAGTTAACAAAACATCACATTCACCATCGTGTATTTCGCTACGATGGAGTTGACCACGGTTTTTTCTGCGACCATCGAAATAGCTACGATGCAAAGGCTGCTGAAGCAGCTTGGGAGCAGGTTAAACAATTGTTTCAAATGAATCTCGTGGTAGAAAGTGGAAATAAGTGAGGATGTGCTAAAAGTTGTAGAGGCTTTGCTGCTACTGGAGAGTATACCTTTAAAAAAAGTTTTGTCACCGCCAAAGGTAAAATACTCAGGGTAGCTGCCCTTCGAGTTTGGTCATACCGAAAGTAAAGCGATCGCGCTTTTGACTGGAAAGTGCGATCGCCAATCTAAAAACTTGGTTATGCCATCTGAAGCCGTTACGCCACCACCGAATCGGTAAACTTCTAATATCTAGACTTACAATTGAACGACAATGAAACCGAAAACAACGCCTTCTGGAGCAAATAACTTGTCCTTTTCAATGGATGATTTTGCCAAAGCCCTGGAACAACACGACTATAAGTTTGAAAAAGGGCAGGTCGTGCGTGGCAAGGCGTTTGAATATACAACAGATGGCGCATTTATTGACATCGGTGCTAAATCTTCAGCTTTTCTTCCCATTCAAGAAGCTTCCTTACGGGGAGTAGCAGATTTGTCAGAAACCTTACCCCTACAGGAAGAACGAGAATTTTTAATTATCCGGGAACAAAATGAAGAAGGACAAGTCACTGTTTCCATTAAGCAACTGCAAATCAAACAAGCTTGGAATAACCTAGCTGAAATCCAAGAAAGCGGTCAATCAGTACAGGTACGAGTCACTGGTGTAAATAAAGGTGGCGTAACGGTAAATGTAGAAGGATTAAGAGGATTTATTCCGCGATCGCACTTACTAGACCGCGAAAATCTAGAAGAATTAATCGGACAACCCTTAACTGCTAATTTTTTAGAAGTTAATCAAAGTAGCGGTAAAGTTGTACTTTCCCAACGCTTAGCAAGCCAATCTGCTCGCTTCAGCGAAATAGAGTTAGGACAGCTAGTAGAGGGTAAAATTAGTAGTATCAAACCATTTGGTTTATTTGTTGATTTGGCAGGTACTAGCGGTCTAATCCATATCAAACAAATCAGCCAAAATTATATAGAATCCCTTGATAAGTTGTTTCAAGTAGGGCAGCCAATTAAAGCAATGGTTGTTAATTTAGATGAAGGTAAAGGCCGCATTTCTCTTTCCACCAGAGTACTAGAAAATTACCCAGGTGAAATGTTAGAAAATATGGCAGAAGTAATGAATTCAGCAGACGCTCGCGCCGAAAGAGCCAAGAAAAATCTCTTAACTAACGCTTAAAGAGTGAGAGATTTATTTCGGAGAGCTTGAAATTTATAATCAGCTTTCATGCAGAGTAAGCTGGTTAAGGTAAGGCTGCCAACCAGCTTACTCTGTCCTATTAGCTTATCACCAGTTAACTTACCAAATATGAAAACAAGCAATTTAATAAATTAGCAAAAAAGAGATTTGCTCGTGCTTAAATATTCCTAGTAATCAACCGATTTAATTATCATCAAAAGGTGGAAATCATGGCAGAAGATACTCGTTTAACCCTAGAAGAGGTATTCGATCCTGATTACTATAGGCTTAACAATCCAGATTTAGCTGGTTTAAGCAACCAAGAAGCATTATTCCACTTGCGAACCTATGGTTTTGATGAATTCGATGCAGGTAACACGCAAAGAGGGAAATTTTCACCCTTTTTTGATTTAGCCTATTACCGCAATAATAATCAAGATATAGTAAACAATACATTCACAAGGTTAAGCAAAGAAGTTATTCAGCAAGTTTTTGACATTGCTATCCCAGAAGGACGCCCAATTTCACCTTATGTAGATATCAATTTTTATCGATCCAACAATCCCGACTTGGCAAGTTTTGACAACAGCCAATTATTTAGACATATAATTAACTCTGGCGTAGAAGAAGGCCGCCAATTTTCACCAGCAGTAGATTTAAACTTTTACCGCCAAAATAATCCAGACTTAGGTGGATTAAGCAATAGAGACTTATGGGAACACTTTCTCGGATTTGGAATATCGGAAGGACGATCGGCTATTCCCTTTTTTGATGCTAACTTTTATCGAGATAGTAACCCAGATTTAGCCGCTCTCAATCTTTCTAACGAAGCACTATTAAACGATTTTTTGAACACTGGTCTAGAACAGGGGCGTCGATTTTCTCCCTACTTCGATGTTGATTATTATCTAAACAATAATCCCGACTTAAGGCTAGCATTTAATTTCAATAATAATCCGGAACGAGCGAGAACCTTAGCATTTGAACATTTTCAAAGAACTGGTGTCAACGAAGGGCGTAAATTTTCACGAGACTTCGATGTTAACTATTACTTAGCAAACGAACCAGACCTGAGAGCCGCTGGATTAAGGCCAAAGCAAGCATTCGATCACTTTATTAACTTTGGTTTAAGAGAAGGACGCCGACCATCTCTCATCTACGATCCGGTATATTACCTAACTAATAATCCAGACTTAGTAGCGGCAGGACTTAACAATCAACAAGCATTTCAACACTTTCAAACCACCGGATTTAATGAAGGACGCGCCGCATCAGTTTTCTTCGATCCAGATGCCATCGCTGCATTGCTCATTCCAGAATCGGGAGCAGCAAACTCCATCGGTAATTGGATCGATACGGCTGACAAATGGGACATTCCACCTAACGGAAATATAACGTATAGCTTTGTGACTGCTTCCAGTGCCGCTTTTTATGAAGGACGGGAAAGTGGAGTCAGGGAAGTTTCAGCCGCAGTTAAAAATAATGTTCGCAATATTATGCAGATGTTTAGCCAATATCTGCCTTTTAATATTGTGGAAGTGCCAGACAGACCTCCCAACGTCGGTCAGATGAGGATTATGTTTTCTAATGGGCCACGAGATCAAGGGAGAGAATTAGAGGGAGATATTTATGCTTATGCTTACTACCCTAATGATTTTAGACTTCGAGAAAACCCAGCACTTGGCGGCGAAAGCCTTGGCGGTGACATACACTTAAATCCCGATCGCACTTTAGTTGATTACTCACAAGGCCCGGGCAGTTTTGCTTACACAGTTCTGCTCCACGAAATAGGTCATGCGCTCGGTTTAAAACATTCTTTCGATCTCGGGCCAACCCTCTCTCTAGGAGAGGATAACAATACAAACACTGTAATGACCTATAACTTTTTTCCCGGGACTTACAGTGGTTCCTTTCCCAGTACGCCAATGTCCTATGATATTCGCGCTTTGCAGACGCTTTACGGTGCAAGAAATCTGAATAGCGGCGATACAGTTTATCAGTTTGACTACAACAACTTTATTGGGGCTGGCGAGAGAAACGGTCAAAATGGAATAAAGCAAACAATTTGGGATGCTGGTGGTATTGATACCTTCGACTTTTCTGCTTTACCCCCATTAATTGGTGGTTACTATTTCGACATGAATGAAGGCGGTAGCAATACTACCCAATTTGCCCTCAATGGTTCTACTTATTTAATTCCCAATCCCGATAGTACCGAACAAGACCCCCTGCCTCCCGACGCATATACTACTAACAGTTTCGGCACAACAGTTGCATTTGGATTTGAGCTAGAAAACTTGATCGGTTCCCAAGGCGATGATGAAATTTCTGGTAACAATTTGTCCAATAATATTGCAGCCGCAGCAGGTAATGACTTCATCACGGGCGGTCGTGGCGCAGATATTATTGCTGGTGGTTTTGGCAGCGATATTTTCGTACTGGCAAGAGGTGATGGAGGATTTACTCCGACAGCAGCCGACATTATTACAGATTTCACCGATGGTCAGGATTTGATTGGTTTGAGTATTGGTTTAACGCTGCCAGAAATTTTGGTTACTCCTGGCACGAATCCGAATGATACTTATATTCGGACTAACACGGGTGAATATTTAGCTGTACTTGCTAATGTTCCATCTTTTGCTATTAACAGTGCTGATTTCACTTTCGTTTAGAAATAGGTAAGGCACGAGAGTATATAGGGCAGTGTACCCGTCTATACTGCCCCATGTCTATCTACCAAAGTCTTTTAGGGTAATCTCAACAACAGTAAAAACTTGAAATTAACTTTTTCTTATTAGGGAAAAACATGGCTACAACTCCTTCTCTACCTTTAAATTTACAAGAAATATACGATCCTAATTTCTATAGAGCTAACTATCCGGAACTCGCTAATTTAAGCGATCGAGAGTTATATCAACATTTCTTGACTCTTGGTATTACAGAGGCTCGTAGATTTTCTCCATTTTTCAATCTAAATTTTTACCGTACTAGCAACCCAGATCTGGGAAACTTAAACAATCGGGTATTATTAGATCATTTTCTCAATAGTGGCCTAGCTGAAAATCGCAAATTTTCTCAATTTCTTGACATAGAGTTTTATCGAACTGCCAACCCTGATTTAGCAGGTTTAGACAATGTAGGATTATTCAGGCATTTGCGAGATTTTGGTGTTAATGAAGGAAGAGAATTTTCCCAATTTTGGGATCTCAGCTTTTATCGGCTTGCTAACCCTAGTCTGGCTAGTCTGAATAACAGGCAATTGTTTGACCATTTTCAATCGACAGGAGTGGATCAGGGGTTAATATTTTCACCAATATTTGATGTCAATTACTATCGTAATGAGAATCCCGATATACCCAACCTAGCCACTCTCAATAATCGGAATTTATTTGCTCATTTCCAAACAACAGGTCTGGCAGAAGGTCGTCCTTCTTCAGCGTTTTTCGATATCAGTTTTTACCGGGAAAATAATCCTGGTTTAGAAAACCTAAATAATAGACAGTTACTTCAGCAATTCCTGACTGCCGGAATATTTCAGGGTCGTCGTTTCTCACCGTTCTTTGATACTAGTTTTTACCCAGCTGCCAACCCAGATTTGGCGGAACTCGACAATAAACAATTGTTAGAACATTTGCAATATGCAGGTTTGGCTGAGGGGCGTTATTTTTCTCCTTTCTTAGACCTTAATTTTTATCGTTCCACCAACCCCGCGCTAGCTAATTTAAGTAATAGGGAATTATTTGCACACTTTGTTGAAACTGGTTTAGCTGAAGGGCGTCCTTTTTCACCTTTTATCGATCTCAATTTCTACCGATTAAGCGCAGGATTGGGTGAATTAAGCAATCAAGAATTGTGGGAACATTTACAAAAAGTTGGTTTATCTCAAGGTATTCCTTTTTCGCGATTTATCGATTTAAATTATTACCGTGCTGTTAACCCAGATTTAGGTGGGCTAAACAACGAACAGTTGTTGGAACACTTTCAGATCTATGGTTTGGCTGAAGGAAGACGGTTTTCACCCGTATTTGATTTAAATGTTTACCGTAATAGCGATCCGGATTTTGCAGATCTGACTAACAGGCAATTGTTTGAAGAATTAGTCACTTCTGGGTTGAGTGGAGGTGGGGGAGTAGGAGTTGCTACAAATCAGTTTTTCGATCTGGATTTTTATCGAAGGGCCTATCCTGACTTAGCAGGATTGACCGATGAACAACTGCTAGAACATTTCCAAAATGAAGGGATCGGAGAAGGACGAATTGCTTCGCCATACTTCGATATCAATTATTATCTCGAAAACAATCCCGATCTGAGTGCGGCATTTAACTTTTTTACCAATCCACGGGAGGCTAGAAAGCAAGCATACGAACATTTTCAACAGTTTGGATTAGATGAAGGTCGTCCGTTTTCTCGCTTTTTTGATGTCAGATATTATTTAGATAATAACCACGATCTCCGTGCGTCTGGGTTGAATTACCGACAAGCATTCGCACACTTTCAAAATGCTGGGATACAAGAAGGAAGACGCCCATCTCTTTTGTTTAATCCAGCTTATTACATTGCCAACAATCCAGACCTACTAGCAGCAAGGTTTACCTATAAACAAGCTTTTGAGCATTTTCAACTCAATGGTTCATTGGAGGGCCGCTCTGCATCAATTTGGTACGATCCAGATGCGATCGCTCCCGTAATTTCCCCTAGTCCAGGAAGAGAAGCAAACACCCTATCTGATTGGCTTCGCAATGCGTCTGAATGGCGCGATATTCCAGCAGGAGGAACGCTTACCTATAGTTTTGTAACTACTGCTAGTGCCTTTTTATATGAAGGATCGGAAACAGGCGTTGCGGAAATACCAGATACCGTTAAAAACAACTTTCGCAACGTTATGCGCCAGTTTGATGAAGTTCTGGGTATCAATCTGGTTGAAGTTCCGGATAGACCGCCCAACGTCGGTCGGATACGTATTATGTATTCGAGAGGGCCAGCCGAACGTAACTTAATTGGCTACGGTAACCAGCCTTCTGATTCTCCCGGTAATGGTATTGCTGGTGATATTCATTTAGCTCCCACGTTTGATTTTTCTGGTGGCCCGGGCAGTTTTGCTTATGAAGCATTGCTATTTGTAGTTGGTGCTGCTTTAGGATTAGATGATTTCAATGCACGAAGAGCAGGCGCACAAACCCAAGGCTATAATCCGCTTCTTACTTTTAGCAAGGATAACAATACAAACACCGTCATGACTCAGAACTTTGCTCCCAGTGAATATAACGGAGCAATGGCATCTACTCCCATGCCTTATGACGTGCGTGCCTTACAATATCTCTATGGTGCTAGTTATTTCAATAATACCGATACATATCATCGATTTGATTTCAGCAACTTTTTTGGCGGAGTCAATGAAAGGAATGAAACTACTGGAATCAAACAAATTCTTTGGGATAGTGGGGGGATAGATACTTTAGACTTTAGTGCATTACCTGCAAATCCACCAGCACCAGCTTTGCCAGCATTAGGAGAAGGAATAATTACACCAGCGCCACCACGTATAGATGGTTACTATTTAGATATGAATGAAGGTGGTCAATTGACTACTTTGTATTCTCTAAATAGGGCGACTTATTTAATTGACAATCCTAACAATAATCAAGGTTCGGGAAATCCGCCTCCCCTTCCGTACAATACCAGCAGTTTTGGCACAAGCATTGCGTTTGGAACGGAAATAGAGGATCTTATCGGTTCCCCAAGTAACGATCAAATATTGGGTAATAATTTGTCTAATAAAATTGATGGAAATCTAGGTGATGACAGAATAACAGGTTCCCGTGGTACAGATATGTTAACTGGAGGCCCTGGATCTGATATTTTTGTTTTTGCACCGGGGGACGGAGGCGCGAGTTTCACAACTGCGAATGTTATTACTGATTTTACCAAAGGCGAAGATAAAATTGGCTTAGCGCTTGGGTTGCCATTTGGGGCACTCAGTATCATTCCCGGTGAAAATCCTAACGATACGGCAATCCGGCTTACTGGTAGCGGCGAATATTTGGCCGTACTGAAAAATGTTCCGGCAGGAGTTATTGACGTAACTGATTTTGTTTTGGCTTAAAATCGCGATCGCATTCTAACGATCTCCTGAGGGTGAGAATTCCCCACCCTCAATCTTAATCCAAACAAATTGTTAAATTATTTGAGTTTTTGACCGCTGCGAAAGCCCGGATTGCTCAATATTGCATACTTTATTTCGCCTTTTCTACTGTTTGCTTATCCTCTAGACCTATGATTGGGTTAGGGCTATCTTGGATTAGACAAATACTAAATAGTAAATTCCAATGTCCTTACAATTATTTGACATTAACTACTACCGAACGGTTAACCCAGACCTAGCTAATCTTAGCGATGCAGCAGCATTAGCTCATTTCCAAAATATCGGTTTAAATGAAGGACGGTTATTTTCGCCTTTAGTTAATCTTAACTTTTATCGTTCAAATAACCCTGACTTAGCACGAGCAGGAATAACTACGTATAGTCAATTACTCGACCACCTGCAAAACCACGGCTTAGCAGAAAAAAGGAAATTTTCGCCTCTAGTAGACCTAAACTTTTATAATTACAATAATCCAGACTTAGACAAAGCATGGTTGACTAATACCGAATTATTACAACATTTGCAAATTAATGGTTTAACTGAAGGACGACAATTCTCACCTTTTTTCAATGCTGACTATTATCTTGCGAATAATCCAGATTTAATTGCAGCAGGCTTTAATAAAAAGCAAGCGTTTGAACATTTTCTAAATAATGGTATTGCAGAAGGAAGACGCGGTTCTCCTTTAATTTTGTTTGATTCAACATATTATTTAACTCAAAACCCTGACTTAGTAGCTGCTGGAATCAATAATGGTAAAGCAGCCTTTAATCATTTCGTAAATTCTGGTTTTTCGGAAGGTCGTCGTTCTTCTGCTTTTTTCGATCGCACTGCCATAGATTCATTAATCGGTTACAATACTACGAATAGATGGGTTATAAATCGTGGCGGTACTCTTACCTATAGTTTTGTGACCCCTAATACTGCTTCTTCTTATTATGGCTCTGAAACGGGAATAGGAGAATTAACTTTTGGTATTAAAAACAATATTCGCAACATTATTAATAATGTATTTGCTCCCATCCTACCATTCAATTTAGTAGAAATTCCCGAAACATTAAGCAATCAGGGACAAATTAGATTTATGTTTTCCAATGGAGATAATGTCTCTGATTTCTATGCTTATACATATCAACCAAATGGCGGAAATCTTGGGGGTGACGTACATTTAAGCCGAAATGCTACGGGTGAAGATAATTTCGCTGGTAGTCCGGGTAGTTTTGGTTATGGAGTTTTAATTCATGAAATAGGTCATGCCTTAGGTTTAAAACATTCTGGAAATTATAACGGCGATACTAACGAAGAAGACCTACCATTTCTTCCTTTTTGGGAAGATAATGATGTTAATACTGTAATGACTTATAACGAATCTATATTTGACCAATCGCCTAGAACTTTAATGCCTTATGATATTCGGGCATTACAGTATCTTTATGGAGCAAATATCTTTAATAATACGGATAGTAATTATTCTTTTAATAATGATAATTTTCTAAACCAAAAAAAGACGATTTGGGATAGTGGTGGTGTTGATACATTAGATTTTTCGCTCCTTTCCCCTAATGAAACTTACTACTACTTTGATATCAATGAGGGAGGACATCTTACCAGCGGTGATGCTAAAAACTTTGGTTACTATGAAGCAATAGGTGACCCATCTAATATTAGGTATAACGTGGATAAATATGCCACAGTAATAGCCTATGGAACGATCGTAGAAAATCTGATTGGTTCTCCAGGTAATGACTATATAGTTGGCAATTCAGTTAATAATTGGATTTTTGGTAATACAGGAGATGATATTTTAATTGGTGGTAACGGTGCAGATACTCTGATCGGTAGTATTGGTGCAGATATTTTTGCGTTGTCTGCTGGTAACTTTGCAGCTGATATTATTACAGATTTTACTGATAGTCAGGATCGTTTGGGCTTGCAAAATGGTTTAAATTTTGCTGCTTTGAAGTTTATCCAAGGCACGGGTGAAAATGTGAATAGTACTTTTATCCAAGTTGCCAGCACTGGAGAAGTTTTGGCTGTCTTGAGCGGTATTTCTGCTACTTCTATCAACTCGGCTGATTTTATTTCTATTTAGGCATTTTTAACTTCACAATACTTTTTTAAGCTTTTTTACTGTTATGTTCATCTTTATTTATTGTTTCCATTAGATTTTGCAGTTTTGTAATTAGCTTAGATGCGCCTATTTGATAGTAGAGGCGAATTGCTTCTTGTAAGATTTCTTTACTTTTTTTGATGTTACCTATTTTTTGAAAGGTTAATCCCATTTGGTAATAAACTTCTGCTAGATCGACTTTTGCACCTATACTTTGTAGAATTTCCTTGGCTTGATTATGGTATTCAATAGCTTGCTCGAAATTATTTTGATTTCGATAAACAGTTGCTAAACCGTTGAAAGCTTGGGCTTGATTTTGAATATTTCCAGTTTGCTTGGCATAAGATAGAGCAAGTTCCAACTTTTCTAAGGCTTTTTCATTTTGCCCTAAATTTCTATATACTAAGCCGCTATGTAGATTACCATATATATGCAGCCACCAGGCGTCTGGAATACTTGCCCCGATTTGGGTGTAAGCTTGATAAGCTTTTTCTACAAAAATAGAGGCTTTTTCTCGATCGTATTCATCCCATTTATTATCTGAATATACCAATGCTAATCCTAGCCAAGACCAAATTGCAAATATGTGAAAATTAGTATTTTCACATAACTGAATAGTTTCTTCATAAGCTTCAATAGCTTTTTGAATTTCTCCTAAATTTAGTTTACAATGACCGATCGTAAATCCGACTCCCTTAATCCGTCGGTCTATCTCATACTTAATTTTTGTATCCATTGTCTCTTCAGGCATGGAATCCAGACACTTGATCGCCTTTTCCTTAGTAGCACGATAATATTTAATCGCAGTTTGCATATCGCCTAAACGATGATAGTTACCCCCTAAATCACCGTAAAGTATGGATAGAATATAGTCATCATTAATGTAATCAATTATCTGGTTAATTGCATGATTAACGTGCTGTAAAAAACCTAATCTAGCCAATGACATACTGAGAGATTCTGCCTGTACTATAGTTTGGGAGCTAGGTTGTCTTTCTTTTAAAAGTACCTGGCAGGCTTGGTTAAAATCCTTAATTTCTTTATAATGATAATAAGCTTCTAGAGCTTTTAAGGCATCTTCTACATTTTGAATTGTTTTAACGCTTTCCGTCCAGAATTCAGCCGCTTTTTGATGAGTAATTTCCCATTCGTTACTTGCTTTTAATCTAGTAATCGCTTCTGCTTTAGTAACGGAATGCAGCCAGTGTTCTCCTTTGTAGAAATCTAGTAAAGAACGATCGCGCAGTGATTTGACAACTCGCCTGCGTTGCGATTCTGGCACATCCCACAACAAATGCAACACTCCATCTAGAAACAGAGAACGTACATCTTGGTAGCGATAGCATCCCAAACGGCAAAGTAACTTATAAGCTTCTGGATCTAATTCTTGCAAGCGGTTAAACTGGCTAACAACTAAATCTTCTAAGTCTCTTTCCCCTAATAAATTCTTTTCATTTGTTTGCCAATAAGCATCTATATCTCCTTCCCAGTCTATTTGGATGGCTCCGCTGAGAATGTGCATTGCTTTGGCATTTCCTCCATAAGCTTGGTGCATCGCACTCAAAGCAGGAGAGTCTGTTTTAATTTGGCGGCTGCTAAAAAACTGTTGCCATGCCTGCAAATCTAATCCTTCTAATCGATAATCATGAAAAGACACTGCGGATTCTCCTAATCGTTCCCGACTCGTGATCAGGGTGACGCAGTTTCCGCTAGGATTGGCCAGTACTCTTAATAATTCTACAAAATCTCGGTGGGGAGGAATGAACTTACCATCTTTATCTAAAGCTGGTTCCAAGTTATCTATAATTGCTGCGACTCTTTTAGTTCGGTCTTGTAATTTTTGTCTGAGTTTCTCTAAGCCAAAACTGAAATCTCCAGCTGCTTCTTCCTGAAAGTGACGCTTGAGCCATTCCTCCACTACGCTTTTCGGATCGGTAATGTTAGCGGTTTCTTTGGCCATCCAGTGTTCTAAAATTACATCAAATCCTTGGTTAGTAAGGTATTCCCAAGATAGTAGGGATTTGCCGATGCCGCCCTCGCCTTGAACGAGGATAATTTTTGCTCCTTGCTTGAAAATGTTGTTGAGGTCTGCGATCGCCTTTTCGCGCCCCACAAAATTAAGTTTATTATATAAACTTAACTCTTCTTCAGAATTGAAAGCTGGGTTTTCTTCTGTATCCTGACTAAATGTAGCTGCTCTAGAACTGGTAACATCTTCAGTTTTAGAGCTATTAACACTTTTTACTGAAGCTAACCAGTGTCGTTGTAAAGCTGCCTGAAAATTTGTCTTACTAACCTTTTCTTCTAGTACTTCTGAAATTAGCTTCCACAATTTCGGGCCAATATCTTGCTGTAAGTAAGTGGCAGTATAACCGGAAGCTTCTGCAATCTCATAATACTTTTTACCCTGCCAAGCACCCCGAAGTATCAACACTTCGACATCTTTTAAATGGAACTTTTTCCTGGCAAATACTGTCCCATCCAGAATTTTTATTGCTTCTTCAAAGTCCATTGACTTTCACTGCCTAGCCGTATTTAACAATTTACTCTTTCAGTATAACCTTACTTTTTCTTAACTTTCCGGATCTTTTCTGACTTTTCCTGACTTTTCCTAACTTTTTTTATTTGTTTACTTAAATTCAGGTTGGTTAAGTAGCATACCTTATCCATATCGACATTACTAAGGAGGCATAAGACACTATTCATATGACGATGCTATATAGAAAAAATCACATGAATCTAATAAATCTAAATTTATCTACCAGTCAAACGAACACAAGTTTATAGATAGGCGGAGCATACAGTCAAAATCATGATAGGAAAATCCCAACAGATACCACAGCTATTAAACCCATCCATTCGCTGTAACCCTTTTATATTCAGGATGACAAGCCCTGATAAAGAAAGCTTTCCCTTTAGAGGTAATGAAACTGTGATTAACTTACATCCCACTTTAAATTCGTTAAATTCAGGTTTCTTTGGCTATCAGAGTCAGAGAGTTAACTCAAAATTTATTCCCGTCTGGTGGCTAAGAATGGGGTTCGTTCAACTATCTACCATAAATGCGGCAAATAAAGCTTTACTTGCCGCTGTAAGAATCCTTCTTTCCGGTTTTCTTCAAGTGAAGTTAACACATTTCAACTCTTCCTCTTGCCAAGTTATCTCTCTCAGTATCTAAACCACTCTATCGGGTGAAGACACTCACAGAATTTTCAATTTTTTCTGTAATTCCTAAAATACTTCTGAGGTTAAATCCCATGACAGTTAAAATCGCTAACGACCTCAATCCAACTTCTTCTATCGAAAACGAGCATCCGGAACATTTTCTCGAAAATAACGACGCTGAAACTTTAACCCAAGTATTACTAGAAGAACTGTGGGCTGCGGTTGGTTCCCAAACTTGGCAAGTTAAGGGAGTTGCAAATCGGATGGCGCGAGAAGTAGAACGTATTTGTAGCAAGAGTTCGCGCATCCAAACTTCGGGTCAAATTCGTTCTTGGCAACTGACTTTGGGGCGTCATCGGTTACACAAATGCCTTTCCTATTATCAATTAGGGTCTAAACAAGGCCGGATAGAATTGCATAGTAACTTGAGTGCAATGGTTTATCGCTATGTTGCTCCTCCGCAATCCCAATTGGGCTTTCAAGGGCGGACTAATCTGATTGAAGATTTCCTACAAGAGTTTTATGCTGAATCTCTGAAAGCTTTTCGGCGAGAAAACGATTTGTTGACGGATTACACCCCCCGTACACAACTGGAATTAGCAGAATACATGGCATTTACCGAACATTATGCCAAACGTCGGATTACGCTGCCGAAGGGTAACACCCAGCAGTTGATCGTACTGCGGGCGCAAGCGTTTGTCAGACGCCAGCCTGCGGAAACGGCGGTGGATATCGAACAGGCTGTGGAAATGCCGAAGGGAGAACAAGAACAAGTTGGGATTCAATCTTCGGTGATGCAGCAGTTGCGATCGCAAATCATTGCCGATACCATCGACCCATCCGAAGAAGTGTTGCGCGATCGAGTTATTTCAGAACTACTACAATATTTGGAATCTCAAGGTCAATCAGATTGCGCTGATTACTTAGTGCTAAAACTGCAAGACTTAGCAGCCCCAGATATCGACACCATCTGACCTCCCCCCCGTCAGCGCGATTACTTGCAACAACGCTTTAAATATCACGTCGAAAAATTTGCTCGCGCTTCCCATTGGAAACTAGTTCATCAATGGCTCGGTGCAGATATCGATCAAAAGCTAGGAATGTCATCCGAACAGTGGGATGGATTTTGGGGTGAACTTTCCCCCACCCAACAACAGCTAGTACAAATGAAACAAACTCACAAGCTGGATGAAGAAATTGCTAAAGCCCTCAAATGTACTCCCAAACAAGTACAAAGACA
>CAZJJR010000130.1:0-16425 GCA_964546365.1 uncultured bacterium
GATGATGGTCAAACATGTTATTTGCCACCGGATACCTTAATTGAAGGATTGCACGGAACATTATTTGCCACTAGTGCAGACGAAACAAAGCAGGTTTTAACCGGCGTTCATCTGACTGGTAAGAAAGATAGTTTGGAATTTGCTTCTACCGACGGACATCGCTTGGCAATGGTAGAAACTCTTAATCAGCCGCCAGAAGACGATAGTAGAAATGATGAAGAGGAAGAGAGCGATTTTGAGCTAAAAGTAACTGTTCCCGCTAGAGCATTGCGAGAAGTCGAAAGAATTTTGGGAATGCGACAAGGACAAGGGACAGACCAACCAGTAGCGCCGGTGGCCTTGCGGTTCGATCGCTCTCAGGTAGTATTGGAATGTGGCAACCAACGTTTGACTACTCGCCTGTTAGAAGGACAGTATCCTGCTTACCGTAATTTACTACCCAGTAAATTTATCCGGTCTGTGACGCTCGATCGCAAACAATTTTTGAGTGCCTTAGAGCGCATTTCCGTTTTAACCGACCAAAAAAACAACACCGTCAAAGCCAGCCTCAACAGTGAAACTCAGAAACTTACCTTATCTATAGAAGCGAAAGATGTCGGTAGCGGACAAGAATCCATTCCCATTCAGTTATCCGGAGACAGCATCGATATTGCTTTCAACGTCAAATACTTGATGGAAAGTCTCAAAAACTTAACTACCCAAGAAGTAGAAATCGATCTTAACGAAGTTTTAAGTCCTGTGGTATTAAAACCTCTAGGAGGCCCGAAAGCTACACACTTAATCATGCCCGTTCAGCTTCGTACTTAATCTCTAAAGGCAAAGGAAAGGGGGCAGGGAGGTGGAGGCAGGGGAAGAGTTATATTGTCAAAGAAAGCGCTATAGTCCCTAGCCTCCAAATTTTCAGTCCCTAATTTCTATTCCTTGATACCCATGCGTTCTCAAACGGTTGAAATTTTATCCTCACAAGAATTAAGGCGCACGGTCACCCGCATGACTTCTCAAGTGATCGAAAAAGCTCGCGACTTATCGAAACTAGCACTGATTGGAATTTATACCAAAGGCTTTCCCCTGGCCAAATTGATGGCGCGTCAAATTGAATTGCTCGAACAAGTGCAAGTACCTGTAGGGGCGCTAGATATTACATTTTATCGAGACGATCTCGACCAGATTGGTTTGCGGACACCTGCTAAAACAGATATTTCATTCGATCTTTCTGGCAAAACAGTAGTCCTTGTAGACGATGTAATTTATAAAGGAAGAACCGTTCGCGCTGCACTAAACGCCGTGAGCGAGTATGGTAGACCAGAAGCAATTTGGCTAGCTGTATTAGTAGACCGAGGTCATCGAGAATTACCGATTCATCCAGATTTTACTGGCAAACAACTGCCAACAGCAAAAGAGGAACAGGTGAAAGTTTACCTTCAGGATATGGATGGTCGAGATGCTGTAGAACTGTTGAAAAAGAATTCAGAATTCAGAATTCAGGAGTCAGAATAGGGAAGAGAGAAAGGGAAAGGGAGAGAGAAGAGGGAGCAGAAAAGAGGGAGAGGGAACACTGTAGAATAAGCCTAGTTTTCTTTCTCTTTTTCCCCTTTTATTCCCCCTCTTCCCTAACCCCTAGCCCGTAGCCCCTAGTCCCTAGTCCCTAGTTATATGACAGAAACTCAAACGCGCAAGGCAGATCATTTACGTATTTGTTTGGATGAAGACGTACAATTTCACCAAACGACAACAGGATTAGAACGCTACAGATTTACCCACTGTTGTTTACCAGAGTTAAATCGGGATGAAATAGATATCAGTACAAATTTTTTAGGAAAAAAATTGGGTGCGCCGTTACTGATATCTTCCATGACCGGGGGAACTGAAATAGCGGGAAATATTAATTATCGTCTGGCAGAAGTAGCTCAACATTACAAAATTGCTATGGGAGTAGGTTCTCAGCGGGTAGGGCTGGAAAATCCCGAAGTAGCAAAGACATTTGCAGTGCGAAATCTAGCGCCGGATATTCTCTTATTTGCTAATTTAGGAGCAGTACAACTAAATTACGAATATGGCTTGTCACAATGCTTGCGAGTAATTGATTTATTAGAAGCAGACGCCTTGATTTTACATCTGAATGTTTTACAAGAATGCGTGCAAACTAAAGGAGATACAAATTTTAAAGGTTTATTGGAAAAAATTGCCATGCTGTGCAAGAAGTTGCCAGTGCCGGTAATTGCCAAAGAAGTGGGTAACGGGATTTCGGCAGGGATGGCGCAGAAGTTAATTTATGCTGGAGTAGCTGCGATCGATGTCGCTGGTGCGGGTGGCACTTCTTGGGCAATGGTGGAGAGCGAACGAGCAAAAGATGCGATGCAGCGACGTTTAGGCGCTACTTTTGCCGATTGGGGAATCCCAACTGCTGAGTGTATTGAAAGCATTCGCGCGATTGCTCCCAACGTGCCGTTAATTGCGTCTGGCGGACTGCGAAATGGCTTGGATGCGGCGAAAGCGATCGCGCTTGGAGCCGATATTGCTGGTATGGCATTGCCGTTTTTAGAAGCAGCGGCAAAATCAATAGATGCTTTGCACGCTTTAGTTAATGTGTTAATGGCTGAAATTACGACGGTTTTATTCTGCACGGGCAACGCTAATCTATCAGATCTGAAAGCTTCTGGAGCTTTGCACAAGCTAGGATAGTAGCGTTAAGAGTTAGGGGTTAGTGGGAAAGATCTCTTCCACTAACAAATAACCAATAACCAATAACCACTAAAAGTATGCGCGATTTTCTCAAATACACTTTTGCTAACTTAGTAAGTTTACTAATTTTGTTAGGTTTAGGAACGGGAGGACTAATTTTTTTGTTGGTTGCTGCCGCCACTAAAAATACAGAACCGCAAGTTAAAGATAAGTCGGTATTGGTTTTTGATATGTCTACCAGAATTACCGATACAAATCCTTCTTCAGGAACTGGCGAACTGGTTCAAAAAGCAATATCCGGTGAAAAAGATGGAGAATCAATTACTCTTCGCACGGTTTTAGATACTATAGATAAGGCTACAAAAGATAAAAGAATTATTGGGATTTACTTAGATGGGAGTGGAGAATCATCTGGGATTAGTTCTGGTTTTGCCACTCTTAAAGAAGTAAGACAAGCCTTGGAAAGGTTTAAAGCTGCTGGCAAAAAAATCATTGCTTACGATGTTGATTGGGATGAACCTACTTATTATTTAGGCTCAGTGGCGGATACGGTGGTGGTTAACCCATTGGGTATGATGGAATTGAATGGTTTGCGTTCGGAAACCATGTTTTTGACAGGTGCATTTGAAAAGTATGGGATTGGGGTACAAGTAATCCGGGTAGGAAAGTATAAATCGGCTGTTGAACCATTTGTGTTAACCAAATTGAGTCCGGAAAATCGCCAACAAATTCAAAAATTGCTAAGTGATATTTGGGGTGAGTTTCGCGTCACGGTTGCCAAAAATCGGAAATTAACTCCGCAGCAAGTGCAGGCGATCGCAAATAATCAAGGTTTGTTGATGGCTGACCAAGCTCGGAAAAATCGCTTGGTAGATAAAGTGGCTTATTACGATGAAGTAGTCGCTGACTTAAAAAAGCTAACCGAAAGTAAAAAGGAAGATAAATCTTTTCGGCAAATTGACTTAAGTACTTATGGAAATGTTTCCGATAAGTTAGTCGGTACGGAGCGGAGTTCTAAAAACAAAATAGGGGTGATTTATGCGGAAGGAGAAATCGTTAGCGGTCAAGGTAGCTTGAGGCAAGTAGGAGGCGATCGCTTAGCTAGCCAACTGCGCCAAATGCGGCTGGATGATGATATCAAGGCTGTGGTATTGCGGGTGAATAGTCCGGGTGGGAGTGCTACCGCTTCAGAAATAATTCAGCGAGAAGTCAGGCTGATCCGCGAGAAAAAACCAGTGGTAGTTTCAATGGGAAATGTAGCGGCTTCTGGTGGTTATTGGATCTCCACTTATGCCAATCGAATTTTTGCCGAGCCAAATACAATTACTGGTTCGATAGGCGTGTTTGGAATGCTGCTCAATGTTCAAAAATTAGCTACTAACAATGGTATCAGTTGGGATGTGGTAAAAACGGGAAAATATGCCGATTCACAAACCATTTCACGCCCGAAAACTCCTGAAGAGCTATCAATTTATCAAAGCTCTGTAAACCGCATCTACTATCAATTTGTAGGCAAAGTAGCAGAATCGCGCAAGCTACCTCAAAACAAAGTACAGGAAATTGCTCAAGGACGGGTATGGTCTGGCTTGGCAGCAAAAGAAATCGGTTTGGTGGATGAAATTGGTGGCTTAGATCGGGCGATCGCTCATGCAGCTAAGGCAGCTAAATTGGGTGAAGATTGGGAGGTTAAACAATATCAAAAAGGCCGTAGTTTGGAAGAAAGATTGCTGAGAAATTTGTTAGGTAGTAGCATCCAAAATAATGACCAAAACGCGAATAAAGACCCTCTATTTGGCTCTCTCAATGTTCCTTATCAACAGTTACGGGAAAACATAGATATACTGGGAAGCTTGAACGATCCTTTAGGAATTTATGCAAGGTTGCCCTATTATCTTCATATTAGGTAAATACGATCGAAAAAGGAGTTTTTAGGGGCTTAAAGCTCTGAATTCTGAATCTATCGAAGTTTCAACTGGAGTTTGTCGGAAGCAACTCCAGTTGAAGACGTGTAAAAATTTTATAGTTTTGTAAACTATTTTTTAATAACTATTTACATAAAATTATATTTTGCAAAATTTTTAAAGTATATAATTACAAAAAATTGTGGTTATCTTAATCTCTTCATAGAGAACAAGTATGAAATCAACTATTATGGTAGATAGATGATAATCAGTTGATAAGAATTGTATTGCTTTCAGGACTAATACCTCTGATGTACATATACTAAATTGTGTATTCCATCGTTTGCATTAACGAGGAGGCCCCAAAATGGTTCACACATACGAAGTGTTGGTAGATATTAAAGAGTACGCTGACCAGGCTACCAATACTTTCCATATAGGAACATCACGGTACGAAATTGATGCAGAGTCCAGGCAGAAAGCGGATTTAATGGCGCGAGTACAAGCGAGAAACGAGCATTCACAAGGCATCGAGTACGATGTGCGAGTAACTAGGTTACTCAAATAAAAAAACCTTACATAGCACGGTAGAAACTTTACCTTCATAACTCATTCCAAAAAGTAAATAGGATTGAGATTTATCAGCCATGCAAAAGCTACTTTTTAGGCGGGTGCGATGATTTTTGTAAAGATCGTCGTTTCCTCATTCTTAGGTATACTTCAATCTCCAAGTAGCTGAAGAATGCGATCGAGTAAGCTACCGTGCTCAATTAGGTAATGTTGATAGCATGATTCCCAGCGATTAAACCTTGGTTGGTGGTTTAGGAATTTAAGTATTGCATTCGGTTGAAAAATGGGTATTAATATACTCTTCCGTGACTTCAAAGATGGCGTCCATCCGAAAGTTTTCCACTAAGTTGGTTAAAGTATTAGCTAGTTCTCCGGCACGATCGGGTATTTCTTGAATCAATTGAACAGCTTCGCTATCGTCAACTGTCAGCGCGGCTTGATGTAATTTTTCAATCCATTCTCTAGGCATTATACTTAAATCATCGACTGTAAGGGGTTTGTTTTGGGATTGTGAACTAGTTAAATTAGATGACAAGTCTTCTTCGTAGATATACTCCACACCTAAATACTTGCCTAATTTTTCAAGCAGTATTTCCGAACGAAAAGGTTTAGGTAAAAAATCGTCACAACCGGCTTCTAGAATTAGTGATTTTTCTTCTTCAAACGCGCTAGCGGTGAGGGCAATAATTATAGTGCGTGGATTTGCAGATGATATTGATTCGGATTCTTTTGCTAATAATTGTTTAATTTGTCTAGTTGCTTCATATCCATTCATTACTGGCATTTGTATATCCATCCATATTAGATGGGGTTTCCAACTTTTCCACAAGTCTATTGCTTCTCGACCATTTTCTGCTTCTTTTACTGCAAAACCCAACGGGGAGAGCAATTTTACTAATAATTGGCGATTTTCTCGGATATCTTCAACTATTAAAATGCGATAAGTCGGTTGATTGGGTTTTAATGCGATCGCGCGTCGGCTGATCAAGGTGGCAGCCGTAGGTTCTTGGGATGCGACTTTAGCTAAAATATCAAATGTAAAGGTGGTTCCTTTACTTAGTTGACTGTTAACTACAATATCTCCACCCATTAATTTGATAAATTGTTTGCTAATTGATAAACCTAAGCCAGTTCCTTGCATCGATTTGCGACCAGTTTCGGTTTGAACGAAAGGTTTAAATAAAGTTAATATTTCTTCTGGAGATATTCCAGGGCCAGTATCTTCTACTTCAAAAATAATTTTCACGAATTGCTGGTTATTCGATCGCTCTAACTGATGCGGTGTTGTATTATCTATTGATATATTTGCTTCATCATTTGATTGTCCCCTATATTCGGCGACTTTCGATCGCAATATAACGCTGCCAAATTGAGTAAATTTGAGCGAGTTACCGAGGAGATTGATGAGAACTTGGCGCAGTTTACCTTCGTCTGTTTCGATATATTTAGGAACATTGCAATCCCGTTCAAATCTAAGCTGTAAACCTTTGGCATTAGCTTTAATTTTAAGCATTTCTTCAATTGAGAACAATAACTGATATAAATCAAAGTTACTTGCATTGATATCGATTTGGCCTGATTCTATTTTCGCCATCGATAAAACATCATTTATTAGTGCTAATAAATGTTCGCCACTGCGATTAATAATTTTGAGATATTCTTGTTGCTCTTCTGTTAAAGAATTGCCACGAGCCATGATTTGAGTGAATCCCAAGATAGCATTAAGAGGAGTACGCAATTCGTGGCTCATTTTAGCAAGAAATTGGCTTTTCGCTTGGTTTGCTATTTCAGCAGTTTCTTTGGCTTTCTGTAAAGCAATTTCGGCTTGCTTTCGATATGTAATATCTTGGCTGACGGAAATGACGCATTTTTCTTCATTGATATCGATCGTTTCGGCTGACAATAAAGCCGTTTTTATTTCACCTAATTTAGTGCGAAACTTAAATTCAAAATTACGAACACATCTTTCTATTTTTAGTAAATTGAATAATTCATATCGGTCTTCTAGATTTACCCATAAATTTAATTCTACTGCGGTTTTCCCAATGATTTCTTCAACGTCGTAACCGATCATTTCGCAGAAAGCGTCATTAACTTCGATATGTTTCCCATTATTGAAAGAAGTAATGGTAATCGCATGGGGAGTACAGCGAAAAGCTTTGGCAAATTTTTCTTCTGACAGGCGCAGTGCAACGGTTCGTTGTTCTACTAGATTTTCTAGTTGTTCGTTCAGTTGTTGCAGTTGAGCATTTTTTTCTGCTAAATCTTTATCTTGTAAATAGCTACGAATTGCTTCTTTGGCAGTTAAAATTAAATCTTCATGTTCCCAAGGTTTAGCAATATAACGGTAAAGGTTAGCATATTTAATAGCTTTACTGACTGTTTCTACATCGGCTTGCCCAGTGAGCATAATTTTTCGTGTTTTAGGGGAAATTTTATGAATATGGCTTAATAAAGCATCCCCTTTAATCACTGGCATAATATAATCGGAAATTACCAGAGGAACTTCATACCCATCTTCTAGTAATTCTGCTAATAATTCTAAAGCTTCTTCACCGTCAATAGCTGTTTCAATAGTAAATCGTTCTCCGAGTTCTCGTTTCAATTCAACTTTCAAACTATTCAAAATAGTTTCTTCATCATCAACACAGATAATCACCAGATTTCTCATGATAGATTTATTAAAATAGCCTACTATAGCGATCCTAAATGAATTGCGAACAACTAAACCCCTCCCAACCCTCCCCTTGGTAAGGGGAGGGCTAGGGTGGGGTTGATTATTTAAATAGGATCGCTATAGTTTAGAGTTACTAGAAAAAGCTTACCATTATTAGTAATGCTAACTGGCTTCAGTCAGGGTTGCTGCCAAAGTTTTTGCTCTCAAGAGCGGTAAATTTAAATAGGAATATATTAAAAATCATAAACCCCGCCTCTTAAAAGACGGGGTGGTTTTGCTGCGAATATTAGGCAGGACGTGCTGCTTACTAAAGCGATCGATCGCCGATTAAATAAGCACAGCGACGATCTCCTTGCAAGCTATGTTCTACTCGCTGGATCGATACATCCCCTAACACCGATTTGAACATTTCCTGTTCGCAACGGCATAACAGTTGACAGCTAGCGGCGGCAGAACGAATCGGACAGTGATTTTCTACTAAAAGCAAAGTGCCATCAGGCTGTTCGATTGCTTCAGCCATGTACCCTTCTCGATCGCGCAAACAAGCCAGCGCCGCAACCCTCTCTCGCCAATCTTTGGCATCGGGAAATTCAGATAAACGCGCCGAGTAGTTCTCGATTTGTCTTTGGGTGCGTTCCCCTAACAGCTTTTCCAGTCCCTCTCGGCCAAAAATGGTTTCTACTCCCAAAAGCAAATCAACCATTAAATCTCCGTGACTATCGGGAAAACTATTAGTACACTGTTCTGTCAGTTGCCACAATTTGACCGGACGCCCCAAGGGACGCCGCTGTTGTTGATAGGTGACTTGTTGCATCGCCTGTAATGCTTGTAAATGCTGGCGGACAGCCATTGGAGAGATTTGCAACTGCTCTGCCAAAGCGGTGGCTGTCTGAGGGCCTTGCATTTTCAGCAAGTACAGGATTTGATGTTTAGATTTTTGTCGATCCTCCATTCTGTTTAACTCAGGCTCAATCTGGCTCAACGGTTTGTAAAATTGTTTTCAACTAAGGTATGTTTAGATTTGTTACAGAAGCAACGATCGCATTTTTCCGTTTTTTGGGCAGAATATATTAGAGCTAACTAATTGAACAGTCTCAAAAGTTACATCCATCTATGGACAGAAAAAGACATCGCCCTACGGATAGAAAAGTAAATCGCTTCTTCCTTTATATTGTGGCTTGTAGCGCGATCGGTGTGGTGCTGGGAGGAACGGCTAGTTGGGCCCAAAGTAATCAGTGTTGGCAAGCGGAAAACACTACCAGTCAATGCCTGACGGAAGATCCGGTTCTGAAAACGATTCAGGGTATGAGCACTGGGTTGATCGCGGGTGCTGGCGCGGCGCTGGGTGCGACTTGGCAAATGAAGCGGGATGAGTGAAAGCGATAATTGCGATCGCGTACCCACCAGCTAACGGGAACTGCATTGCCTTGGGCGTTCACCTCCACTTCCAACACAAAAGGTATGCTTTTTCCCGGCTGTCTCTCTTGGCCGCTTTAAGTTTGTCCGATATCCTGATTAATTTGTTCCCGTCGATCTTCTGGGAAATAATCGGCTTCTAGTCCATAGGTAACTTGGCCATAGCGCATTTGTCCCTTGATAGCTGCGCGATCGGCTTTTAAGTTAGAAGGACGAGTGCTGTTAAGTGCGATCGGTTTCTCAGGATCGGTACGACCTGAAGAATTTGGTTTTTGAGGGAGAGCTTCTAAAATTACCTATATATTTGAAATTTGCTCATCCTTTTTTTCCGTTAAGATGTGACAGTGATCAACCCGTCTGCTAATGGAAAAGCCTTCTAACTTGTTACTCAAACTCAGTCGTCGTTTGTTTGAAGACCAAACGGAACGAGAAAAATTTATTGCTGCATTAATAAATCCTCAATCTTATAATTCTAGCATTCTTTGGTGTCGAGAAAAACCAGATAGCTTGCCATTTACTACAGAAACGCCGATTTCTTGGCAACCGAAATTTGTCGATCGCATATCTTTAGGAACCAAACCCGGTCAACATCAATTACACGAAGAAGGTTATTATTATTGTTTAGATTTCTCATCCGTGTTTGCCGCTTCTATTTTGTTAGCTATTTCTTCTCCGATTGGTATAGCTTTCGATATGTGTGCTTCACCTGGTGGAAAAAGCATTTTTGCTTGGCAAGCATTATCACCAAATTTGTTAATTACTAACGAAGTCATTGGTAAACGGCTGGGAATGCTGATTTCTAATTTAAAACGCTGTCAAATTTCTCCTAGCGTGGTTTTAAATCGCGATTCCAGCATTCTGGCCGAATCATTTGCAAGTACGAGTAATCTAGTAATTGTAGATGCCCCTTGTTCCGGACAATCTTTATTAGCAAAAGGGGATACAGCCGCCGGATGTTTTCACGAAGCTAATATTAATAAATGCGCTAATCGCCAAAAAAGAATTATCGCCAATTCAGCAAGGATTGTCGCACCGCAAGGCTATCTTGCTTATATGACTTGTACTTATTCAGCGCAGGAAAACGAACAAGTTGCGGAATGGCTTTTAAAGAAATTTCCCCAATTTGCACCAGTGGAAGTTCTCCACTTAGTCGATTACCAATCTCATTTAACTAGTATTCCTTGTTATCGGATGTGGCCGCAATCTGGGTTAGGTGCTGGTGCTTTTACGATTTTATTTAAAAATACGGAAGAAGGCAGTATCGATCAAGTCGATCTAGATTTATTAAAAGAAATGGAAGTGATTAATATTTAAAAAAATCATCTCATCTGCTGCGGTCGATACAAATTGTTTGTTGCTTTAACAATAAGATGATAATCAAAATAAAACTTTACAATAGAAAAATTCAGTTATCTTCTAGCTTAATACCAATTGCTCTGAGTAGAAGAAGTACTTTTAAGCATCAATTCCAAAAAGCTATTGAAAATCAAAAAAGAGGCTATGCTCATAAAACCGATCTTCATGTTGATGAATTGACTATGAAGAGAATGATAGAAAAGTATTCAGAACAAGCAGCATATCGTCCAATTGATGACATGAGATATTATTTTCAATATACCACTAGGGCAATGAGTGAACCGGGATATCCACCTCTTTTCTATCCAGCAATCGTTGAAAGAAAGCGCGATCCAAACATTAGTGCAGTGATGGCTATAGGTGAAGGGGTAGCAGGTTTTATAGCACAAAAAATCTATCAATGTAGAAAGCTTGCACGTCCTTATAAGGATGGAGTAGATATTGTCATGTCAAGTTATAAAAGTCAGTTAACAAAATGCTCACCGATCCGGATCTGAAATTGACTTCAAATTCCTATCCCATCGCTTTCCAAACAATGCTGCATTGTCGCCTACATCGATCGCCTCAAAACAATTCTGATAATAGTTTGAGAGAAACGTAAGAGAAGCTAATAAGTAAGCAATCTCAGCAATTTGTACATTGCTTACTACACAATGCTTTAAAAGATATGGACACAACTGGACTCGAACCAGTGGCCTCCACGATGTCAACGTGGCGCTCTAACCAACTGAGCTATGCGTCCTTTACAGCTTTATCAATATAGCACGAATTCTTTTAGTTGTGCAACTTTTTCAAACCCGATCGCAGAAACTGTTGTTTGACATACTCCCAGCGCCAAGCTTCGCGGTAACTGGCTCCACGAGACAGCTTCAATCTTCCACAATAAAAAAGGAAAAGCAGGAACTTGACAATTCCCATTTTCCTTTTTTATGGTTTGGTTGTTTTTGCGATCGCCCATGAAGATTAAGTTCCAGAACAGCGATCGAACCATTCTTGGTAAGTTTTTTGATGTTCTGGATTTTCTAGAACTATCTCTACTCTTACCGTTTGGCAACCGTGATTTTTTTGTCTGGCAATGGCATCTAACAACAAGCTGGCAGTTTTGGGAGAAGTAAACACACCCTTGGCTGTCAGTTGATTGTCTGAATCTGAATTATCAGTTGCAGACATTGCCAAACCGGAAATATCTGGTTGACTCAAATCAATTTCTGCAAGTAGTTTTTGTTCTGGCCCAACTTGCTCGACAATCAATTTTTCATACTGCACTGGCACTTCTACCATGCGAGTTTCCACTTCTTTGCGGACAACTACTTCACCGACTTTCCGTTTATTCAGATTAACTACCAGCCGTTCTTCCAGTAAACGGATCGCTTCTTCTTCCACTACATCTGGTAGGGAATCATCTGCCAAGTTTTCCTCGTTATCGGTGAAATCTAAGTTGTCTGTTGATTCGGAGGGAGTGGGCATTTGCTCGGCATAGGAGTTAACATCGTTGACCTGACTAAGCTGCTCTTGAGATGCCTCTATTGAGTTTTCGGAAAATGGCATTTCAGGAGTTGGTAAAGGTCTATATTCAGCTAAATCCGGGATGTTTATTTGGTGAATATCCAGGAAAATGGTTTGGTTGGTATAATCTACTTGCTTGATGTGATTGCTTCTTAATAAAAATAGGTGAGAAACTTCTCTTTCCCCCTCAGAAATTACTAAATTTAGCCGACGCAAGCTATCAAGATGTACGCTTTTTAGTCGCCCTACCAAATTTCCTTCGTTATCGCGAACAGCAAAATTTTTCAGCTTAGTTCTGAGCTTATCCAATAGAACTTTAATCCGCAGGCTATTTTTGGATAGTTCTCCTGGTTTATTTTTAGCAGATGGTTGATTAGTCATTGTTCCCGGTTGGTAAATTGATGTAAAAGATGTAACAACTGATATGATGGTTTTTTTAAAAGCACAGGCAGAGCTTTTGTTTTGCCCCGCCTGCACGTTAGCACTTAGTTACTTAAGATGGAAAAAGTTGCTTAAATTCGATCGGATGAGATGCGATCGGAACCGATAATGGGATTACCATCGGTGTTGATATCTAATTCTTCCCGACGGATAGTTTCTTCAGCATCTACGGTATCCCGATCTACTACTTTTCTCACTTTGACTTCTTCCCGAACAAAAGCTTCTTTGCGAATGTCTGGAGTTTCTTCGTAGACTTCGATGCGTGCTACTTCGCCTTCTTGGAAGTTAACTTCACCGGGAGCAACTGCTCTTCCGCTATCTATAGGGGTAGTACGCTCGATTACTACTCTCTCTTTTTCTACGGGAACTGACACGCGAGCGGTTTCGGTTTCGATGTGTTTGCCAACCGTTACTTCCCCTGCTTTGTAGCGGTTTTTATTAGCGATCAATCTTTCTTCATAAAGTCTGAAAGTTTGATGATCGCGATCGTTCATGCCAAATAGGTTGGGTTCGCGATCGTAGGTGTAGTCATTGCGATCGAAACTAGTATAGCCTGCTTCTACGGGCGCGGATGCTTCGACTGGCGGTACGAAATCGCTGGACGTGCGATTATAAGGAGTACGGTAAACGTTTCTTACTCTTTCTTCATAATCGTAGTCAGCAACGGTGCGATCGCTATATTCGGGTAAGTTTTCTGCTTGTTCTCTACTCATGTTCATCGCATATACCCGGTCTGCATTATAGTCGATGCGGGAAAGGCCAACTGGCAGTAAAACTTTCTTGCCAAAAATCCAGAAACCTAAGTCTACTACTAAATAGCGAAAATGACCATCTTCATCAACTAAAACATCGCTAACCGTGCCAACTTTTTCTTCTCTTTCCGTGTATACGTCGAATCCTTTTACGTCATCACCTTCAAAAGTTTCTCGGTAGTTAGGATCGAATTCATTTAGTTTCAAAAGTGCCATATTTTTAATCTCCTTTTTTAGGAATTTATATTTTTATGCTAAAGTTTTTATTAGCTTTCTTCATCTTCCTTGAGACTGAACTGTTCTATTCACTTAGATTTTTAAAGATTTTTTACAATAAAAATATTGAAACTTTTCTATCGATATTTTTTATTTATATCAAGCATTTACTTAAATATTAACCAAGCCATCGTACTGACAAAATAAAAATTAGGGTCTTTCGGGTTTATAGTGGAAAATGTTTATATATGTTACAGATAGGTGGGATGGTGGGTTACGGCACGGAACTTAATTATTGCTTGAAAGTACTGAAACGATCGCCCGTGCCTAACCCACCCTACAATTAGATAAGTTTCTATTATCGTCACAAAAACCGGAGAGCCAATCAGTAGGAATAACAACCCAGCTATTGATGCTATCTCGCTAAATTGTCACTGCTGAATTATTTTTTGATAAAACAGAAAACAGACGATTCCCTCTCCCCCAACATTGGGGAGAGGGTACAAGAATACTAGAGAACTTATCTAAATAGAATACAAGAATACAGAATTCATACTGAATTCTGTATTCTGACTTCTGAATCCTTCTTCAATCAGTTTGAAATGCTATCTATTAAGGGATTTGTCCACAATTGGATTGCCCGCTGCGTCGATGTCTAATTCTTCGCGACGAATCGTTTCTTGTGCATTTACAGTGTCGCGATCGACTTCTTTACGAACGTTTACTTCTTCACGCACATAGGCTTCTTTACGAACATCAGCAGTTTCTTCATAAATATCCATGTGTGCGATTTCTCCCTCCCGGAAGTTCGCTTCACCAGGCGCAACTGGTCTGCCGGCATCTACGGGAGTAGTCCGCTCAACGATCACTCGTTCTTTTTCTACCGGGACGGAAACTCTGGCAGTCTCGGTTTCAACGTGCTTACCAACCGCTACTTCCCCTGCTTTGCGGCGTTGTTTGTTAGCAATTAGGCGTTCTTCGTAGAGTTTGATGGTTTGGTGGTCTTGTTGGTTCGTAGCGTACAGATTTGGCTGTCGATCGTAATCGTAGCTATTGCGATCGGATGCTGCATAATCTGTTTGTGCAGTAGTTGCAGGACTATAAACTCCCCTTACCTGGTCTTCATAATCGTAGTCAACTCGTTCTAAGTCGTTGAATTCAGGTAAATTTTCGGCTTGGTCTTTGGTTAAACCTACTGCATAAATGCGTTGTTGGTTGGCGTCAACGCGGGAACGACCAACTGGCAGTAATATTTTCTTACCGAAAATCCAAAATCCCGTATCGATTACAAAATAGCGAATCCGACCGCTATCGTCATCAACTAACACATCCGTTACGGAACCAATTTTTTCATTATTTAGATCGGAATAGACATCGATTCCTTTGATATCTTCTCCGTCAAAAAGCTCGTTTTGGTAATTGGGATAGAAATCTGCTATTTTTGCAAGAGCCATTCTTTTGTCCCTCTTGTTATCTACACAAATATGCTAGATAATGGGTAATTTTATGTGCCTCTTGCTAGGGAAGGATACTGATGTTATTTTTGAGGACTTACTTACTATGTCATTGGATATAAAGCAGGCAAAATCAGCCATGTTTAGGCGTGATAATTACCTTCTTAAATGCTTAATATTTCTTAACTTATGGAAACCAGAGAATTAAAAATGCGTTCCACTTGTTGGCGGTAAGTTTCGTCAATTTGTGTTGTTTCGTTATATTCAGGGAGCGCTTTAATTTTTTCTCGATTAAGTTGATGCACGTAAACTCGTCTTTCATTGTAATCAACCAGAGAACTAGTTACGGGAACTAATATTTGTTTGCTAAGTTCCCCAAATTTCAAGTCGATTACTAAATATCGGAAAATACCATTTCCATCTACTAAAGCATCTTTTACTACACCTAGCTTCCGATCGGTAGCACTGGCGTATACGTCTAGATTTTTGATGTCGTCTCCACCAAAAAGCTTTCTCCGATAATTGGGATAAAATTTTTCTACAGGAAAAAGAATCATTTTATCTTTTCTCAACTCATTTCATAGAAAATAAGATAACAAAGCTTTTCTAACAGTCTATCGTTCTAGAGATTGATTAATTATTAATTTATGATGATTTATCGAGTTAACGATTCTAATGTATAGCGACCCTATTTAAGTAATCAACCCCACCCTAGCCCTCCCCTTACCAAGGGGAGGGTTGGGAGGGGTTTAGTTATTCGCAATTCATTTAGGATCGCTATATTAACCAAAAGGATAGAGCAAACCCAGTTAGGAATATTTCAGGAGTTATCTAGGTTTAAATAAATTATCTAAAAGCTTTAATATACGGGGTATGCCCAAAAGTAGATGCAAAGAATGTCTAATGAGTGTTGGCTAAGATTGTTGCAGCAACAGCGAGCGATCGCAGTGATTCGGGCCGAAAATCTAGAAATCGGTCATCAAATGGCTTTAGCTGCTGCCTCAGGAGGAATCAACTCGATCGAAATAACTTGGAATAGTGACAAACCACAAGAATTGATTGCGAAATTACGTTCCGAATTACCAAAATGTACGATCGGCACCGGTACCCTGCTAAACTTAAATCAGATGCAGCAAGCGTTAGCAGCTGGTGCCCAATTTCTCTTTACCCCTCACGTTGACCCAGCTTTGATTCGGACGGCGCTAGATGTGGGGATACCGATCGTTCCAGGGGCGCTCTCACCAACAGAAATTGTCACCGCATGGCAAATGGGAGCCAGTTGTGTCAAAGTGTTTCCCATTCAAGCAGTGGGAGGAGTAAATTATATCCGCAGTTTGCAAGGGCCACTGGGACATATCCCATTGATTCCCACTGGTGGAGTAACCCTAGAAAATGCTACGGAATTTTTGCAAGCAGGTGCAAAAAACTGTTTTGCAAATTCTCCGAGAGGATGC
>CAZJJR010000131.1:0-16144 GCA_964546365.1 uncultured bacterium
GTCGCTTTCTTCTTTGAAACAGCTAAACAAGCTGATAAATTGCTAACCGTTCACGCCTGAACCTCTGATAAAAATAGGGGAAGTAAAACGATCGTAAGGTGAGAGGTAAAAGGTGATAGGAGATTCCCTGGCAGAAGAGCCAAACAGCCCAGAAACCGAGGAGAATCTAGAATCTGCTTCTCCACAATCGTCTCTGGAAGCCCTTAAGAATCCAGAAACCGAGGAGAATCTAGAATCTGCTTCTTCACAATCGTCTCTGGAAACGCTTAAGAGTTCAGAAACCGAGGAGAACCTAGAATCTGCTTCTCCACCGCTTTCTCTGGAAACCCTTAAGAGTCCAGAAACCGAGGAGAATCTAGAATTCACTTCTTCAGCACTTTCTCTGGAAGCGGCTAATAGCGCACAAACACAGGCAACTACAGAATTACCTTCTCTACGCTCAGTGGAGGAGGAAATAGTCACTTTGTTAGCCTCAGAGAACTTGCAATCTACTTCTCAAAGCGTGAATGCAGGCACATCTAACGACTCAGCCATATCAGAAAGCTCCCCATCTACTCCCCCCTTGGTGATGGATGAACCTGAAATATTACCAATCCAAGAGAAGGAAGATGAATCTCCTTCTCCTGTTTTGGTCGTAGAAGAAGTCAGCAGCCCATCAGCCCAGGAGAATGCAGAGTCAATTTCTCGACCAGAACCGGATTCATCCGTCACTGCCGTCACCTCGGAACCTATCCCTTCCCCTGTTGCTCCGAAAATTTCCGCCGCAGACGCTGCCTTTACCTCAGAGCCTTCCCCGGTTGTCCCGGAAATTGCCATTTCAGATAGTCGCAAGCGCATTTTTATCACTGGTGCAAGTGGCTGCGTCGGTCATTACCTAGTAGAAACTCTCATTCAGGAAACAGACCACGAACTATTCTTGTTAGTGAGAGACCCGGCGAAACTGCGATTTGACTGCAATGCCCGTCCCGGTATTAATGTCATTAAAGGTGACGTGCGGAATATTTTCCGCTATAGCAAGCTGTTAAAAACAGTAAATTACGTCATCATGGCAGCTACAGCTTGGGGTGGTCTTCAGCAGCAAGTGTTGGATATTAATATCTACAAAAACCTCCAATTACTTAATCTGCTCGACCCGAAAGTTTGCGAACACATCATTTATTTTTCAACTGCTAGCGTTTTAGATCGCCACAATCAAATTCTCAAAGAAGCAACCGAACTCGGTACGGAATACATTCGGTCTAAGTCAGATTTTTTAAGGCAAGTATCCCGTTTGCCAATATATAAGCAAATGACGATTCTTTATCCTACTTTAGTAGTTGGAGGAGATGATAAACATCCTTATTCTCATCTCTCATCTGGCTTACCTGGGGTAACTAAATGGATTAAGTTGATTCGCTTTTTTAAGGCAGATGGAAGTTTTCACTTTATTCACGCTCAAGATATTGCCAGAGTAGTCAAATACCTAGTCGAACATCCTTCTCAGGAGCAACAAACTCGCCATTTCGTGTTGGCAAATCCAGCAATGACGGTTAATCAAGCGGTAGAAGAAGCCTGCGCTTACTTGAGCCAGAAAATTTCCTTTCAAATTACGCTCAAACCTTGGTTAGCTGATTTATTAATCTTTTTGTTCAAAATAGAAATGAGTCCTTGGGATAGGTTCTGCCTCAACTATCGTCACTTTACCTATCAAGAACCCGTTAATCCTGCTACTTTTGGTTTGCCAGTTTACTGTGCCACTCTTAGCGATGTGATGAAAATGAGCGGTATTCCCCGTGGCAACGAGATGAGCAGTCAAAGTAGTCAAACTAATCAATACAAGCTGGTTTTAGATGACCAACCATCGGAATCAAATCAGGAGAATTGATCTGTACTTTTTGCGATCGTAGTTAAATCAATCTTAAATATCTAGGGAATATGTAGGGTGCGTTAGCTTAAGCTTAACGCACCTTTAACTGCATTTTTAATTACAAGTGGTGCATGACGGTCAAAATACCTGAAACCAACGCAATATAGGAGTAATGTCGTCACGCACCCTACTTAATCCTTAGTGGTGGTGATGGTCGTGATGGTGGTGGTGGTGGTGGTCGTGATGATGGTGGTCGTGGTGATGATGACCAGCTAAATGCAGATTAACTGCTAAAGCTTGTTCTGAGAATAAAGCTTCAATTTGTGGATTTGCCCATTCTGCTGTCATCTTTAAGAAATCTGGATGGTCGTTAACGCAAGCCATTTGTACGTAACTCACTCCTGAATGTTGCTTTTCTAAAGCATGAATGATGTGGTCAACATCCAAGAGCGTTTCGTGATTTTCAGTAGCAAAACCAATCGGCATAAATACAATTGCTTTTGCACCTAATTCAATTAAGTTTTTGGCGGCGTGTTTGGCATCCGGTTGCGTCCATTCAATCAGCGGCGTATCGTGATTTAACCAACCAACTGAAATGAGAGGATAGCGGTTAATCAGTTTTTCCCGGACTAATTCGTAAAGTGCCTCACTTTCGGTAATCCCGGAGGTAAATCCTTTGGCTTTGTGAGGACAACCATGATTCATTAATATGATGCCAATTTGAGATGGCAGATAGCTTTCCGCTAGTTCGGCGGCGACTTTTTCTTCTACTAAACGAGCCATTAAATTGATGTAATCGGGTTCGTTATAGAAGGAAGGAATGTAGCGGAGCCCTTTCACCCAATGCTCATCGCCGTCAGCTAATTTCTCGAAAGCTTTGTTAACTTGTTCGACGGCAATTCCGCTAGTAAAGATGGAGTCTACAACTAAGAGCGGATAAATGAGAATTTTGTCAAATCCTTCGGTTTTAATTTCTGTTAAGACTTGTTCCGGGAGGAAGGGGGCGCAGAAGTTAAAAGCTTTGAATACTTTAACGCGATCGCCCCACTTTTGCTGCAAAGCCTCTTCTATACCAGCCCGTTGCTTTTCAAAGATAGCGTTGTGAGGAGAAATGAAGTTGTGATGTTGGTGACTCCACTCGTGCAAGTCAAACATGGCCAAAATTTTAGCCAGGGGGGGATAAATCCAGGTTGGTACTGGCGCGAACTTGGCGGTGAGGAGGTTTAGGGCTTGTTCGTTGTAGTTGGCAAAGTCTTCGTAGCTTTCTACTTCACCATAACCCATCAGCAGTACGGCTACTTTGTCGTTGCTGTTGGACTGTTGAACTTGTTGTTGGACTTTTTCAGGGGTGGCAACCACGTTACATTCCTCCAGGGAGTGATGTCTAAAACAGAGTGGTGTGATAGGGGATACCATTACTCAAGGCTTTAGTCCTCTCACAGCGCCACTCCTGTTTTCTAGGTTAGCACTGCCCAGGGGGGGGATATTCGATTTTAAAGTTTTGATTTTAGATTTTCGAGTGGGGAGGGGGAGATTTTAAAATGCTTCTGGCTGAAAACTAGGATGGAAAAAGCTTTGAGAGCCATTTTGAACATTGCGATCGGACTGTTGGCACAATTCGAGATAAATTTTCGCCACAGTATCGGCTGGATTAATACTCAGAACTTCGGCAAATTTTTGGGATGATTCGCTGAATAATTTCTTATTGTATAGCCATAAAGCTTCTTCAAAATGTCCGATAGTAGCTAATTTAATTTCTTTGATTTGCGGTGCATCTCCATCGAAAACTTCAAAAATTGCTACCGCTTTTGATTTCCCTTTAACTTTCACGCGATCGATAAAACGTATATTGTATTCCATTGGGTTTTGCAAACCAGATAAAGTATGGTGAGTAATCAACATCGATACTCCATAGTATTTTGTTAGCCCCTCTAAACGGGAAGCTAAATTAACAGCATCGCTGATGACTGTGCTATCCATTCGATTATGTCCCCCCACTGTCCCCAACATCAAAGAACCAGTATTAATGCCAATACCAATATTGATGGGTTGATAGCCAGATTTCATCCGATGTTGATTGTATCGATCGAGATTTTGTAGCATGGCAATTCCTGCTTTTACAGCATCGTCAGCATGACCGCTAAACAGTGCCATAATTGCATCGCCCATATATTTATCAATAAAACCATTATTTTCCAAAATTGCAGGTTCCATGCGAGAAAGATAGGCATTAATAAATTTAAAATTCTCTTGAGGCGTCATCGTTTCAGACAGGGCAGTGAAGTCGCGAATATCGGAAAAAACTACCGACATTTCTTGTTGCACCTGATCTCCTAATTGCACTTCAACAATACTTTCTTTATCTAGAAGTTGGATGAATTGACGCGGAACGAAGCGCGAAAAAGCCTGGTTGACTAGAAATAGTTCATTAGTAAATTTTAGTCGCTCGGCTTCCGCTTGTTTGCGAGAGGTAATATTTTCTACAAAGCCTTGATAATAGAGAATCCGTCCGTCGCTATCCCGGATAGCCCTCGCGTTTTCACTAATCCAAATGATGCTACCATCTCGGCGATAAACTTCTGATTCAAAAGCAGAAACTTCACCCTGTTGTTGGATTAATTCTAAAAATTGGCGGCGGCGATCGGGATCGATGTAAAATTGATGTTGCAAGTTATTAAGGCTTTCCATCAATTCTTGAGGAGAATTGTAGCCGAAGATTTGGGCAAGAGCAGTATTTACACTGAGATAAAGACCAGTTGGAGAAGTTTGAAAAATGCCCTCAACTGCATTTTCAAAAATGGCCCGATATTTCTGTTCTGCCTTTTTGAGACGATTTTCATTTTCGTGTAATTTAACGATCAGTGCGGCTTGCTCTTGGTTTAATTTTTCTAATTGTTGATTTAAAGCAAGTAATTTAGCATTTTTTATACTTAATTCTTTATCTTGAAGATAGCTGTTAATCGCTTCTTTTACAGTTAAATTTAAGTCTTCCGATTGCCAGGGTTTAGCTAGGTAACGATATAATTTAGCGTATTTAATCGCATTACCGACTGCTTCTAAATCTGCTTGTCCCGTGAGCATAATTTTCAGGGTTTTAGGGGAGAGCAGATGAACTTGCTTTAACAGATCGTCGCCTTTCATCCCTGGCATAATATAATCAGATATCACTAAAATTATTTCATATTCTTCCTCTAATAATTCGGCAATTAATTCTAATGCTTCTTCTCCTTCTTGGGCAATTTCGATGATATAATCGTTGCCGATCGCATATTGTAATTCGGTTTTCAAACTTCTCAATACTGTAGGTTCATCATCAACACAAATAATTACTTGTTTGGTCATAAGTTAGCTAAACTAGATTTGATCGTTTCTACTAATTCTGCTTCCGACCAAGGTTTAAACAAGCAGCGATGCAAGTTGGCTTCCGCTTGCGCTCTTTGAATTGCCGATTCATCTGCTTGACCTGTTAGCATAACTTTAATAATCTGCGGAAATTGCTGATGAACTCGAATTAGAAATTCATCCCCTTTCATTCCTGGCATTAACCAATCCGACACCACTAGAATAATGCTAATGCCTTCTTCGTGTAATTCATTAATCACTTCTAAAGCTTCATCTGGATCTTCTGCTACTTCATAGTTATAAGTATCGCCAAAAGCTTCTTTTAGCTGTGTACGCAAGCTTTGCAAAATCACTTTTTCATCATCAACGCATAAAATAACTGGTTTAGGCATTTTTCACTCCTAATTTGGTTGAATGGGAATAAAGATAGTAAATGTAGTTTTGCCCGGTATGCTTTCTACTTCGATTTTTCCCGAATGTTTTTGGATGATTTTTTTGACAATATCTAACCCTAATCCGCTGCCTTCTCCCGGTGGTTTAGTTGTAAAGAATGGCAGGAATATTTTTGATTTAATTTCTTCAGGAATTCCTTTACCACTATCGGTAATACTAATCTTAGCTTGCTGTTCGACTTGGCTGACATCAATGGTTAAATTACCTCGATATTCCATTGCTTGCAAGCTATTGTGAATTAAGTTCGTCCAAACTTGATTAAGTTCGTCTGGATAACATAAAACTAGGGGTAATTCTCCATAGGTTTTGCTTACTTCTACACCGTGTTTAAGTTGATTTTGGTACAAAGTTAAGACAGTTTCGATTCCCTCCGTCAAATTAACTGGAATCATTGCTCCGGAATGGTCTTGACGAGCATAAGTTTTCAGAGCAAAAACTACTTTTGAGGCTCGATCCGTAGCTGTATTAATAGTATTAGTGCCTCGTTTTAATTCGGAAAGTTTATAGGCAATTTCTAGTATTTGCAAACTATCAGGAGTTTTTAATAGTGGTATAAAAGCATCGATATCGGTGTAAATACCCATCATTACCAAGCGATCGGCAACACTATCTGGGTTATCGATCGCTAATTCTTCTAACTGGCGTTTTAAAGCTCGTTTAAATTGACGTTCTTCTTTGGTAGATAAGGTGATTTCTTGTTGAAGCGATCGCTGTAGTAAAGCTAAGAAATCCTGGTTTTGCTGCGGGGAAAGAGAGTGAAAAAGTAGCGGTAATTGTTCTAAAGTTTGACTCAAGAATTTAGCTAAATTTCCGGCTGAAGAGCGAATCGCACCTAAAGGCGTGTTAATTTCGTGGGCAATACCCGCAATTAGCTGTCCCAAAGCAGCCATTTTTTCTGATTGAATTAGTTCTTCTTGGGCTGCTTGTAACCGATCGAGGGCGCTTTTCAGTTCGGCTGTGCGTGCCGCTACTTTAGTTTCTAGAGTGCGGTTATAGTGTTCTAAATTAGAATACAGCCGAGCATTTTCAATAGAAATAGCAGCTTGAGATGATAATATTTTTAATATTTCTAATCTGTCTGGCGTGAATGCTTCTGATGTTAGATTATTTTCTAGATAAAGAATCGCGATCGCTTTCCCTTGTTTTTTAATCGGAGTACACAGAATGGATTTTGGTTGGTGTTGATTAATGTAGGGATCGGCAGTAAAATTAGGATCGTTTACCGCATTATTAATCAACAGAATTTCTGATGTTCTCCACACGTAATTAAGCGGACTAGCAGGAACGTTATTGCATTCATCAATAGGTCTAAATAGTAAGTCACAAGCTTGACCGCTTAAACACAAGCTAGCAACGATCGCCTTGTCTTCTTCTAACAAAATGAGAGCGCCTTTAGAAGCTCCGGCATTTTCGATTGCTACACTCATCAAAGTAGATAACAATTGAGCAAAATTAATTTCTCCAGATAAAGCTTGCGATGCTTTAATTACCGTTGCTAAATCCAGTAGACGGGATGATGCTGTAGTGGTTGAACTGACCGTTTCCTGACTAATACTATTAATTAATTCATTGGGTTGAAAAGTGTTTTCTCGATTAATAATAGGTGAAATTAATTTGGTATATCGATTTTCCAAATCCTCAATTTTGGCTTTAGCTCCCCAGCGAGCATAGGCATAGTACGCATTAGTTAGGTAAGCTTGGGCAATTGTCTCTTTACCCCAAGAAAGGTAAAATTTTGCTGCTAGTTCGTTACCGAGCGCTTCTTCGTTAACGTAGTTACTTTCTTTAGCTCTAGCGATCGCGTTGTCGTATAAATTCATCGCTTCGAGTAAGTTACCCAAAACTTCATTTCTGGCAGCTTCTACTAACTCGTATTTGTGCAGAAAATTATCGGGAGCGCAATCAGCCCACCCACGCATTTTTGCTTGGTTATTATTTACTTTGAGCAAGATGTTTTCTCGCTCAGATGACTGTGCAGATGAATAAAATGCTAACCGGATCAAAGAATCGTAAAAATAGAAAACAGGTACATCTAAAAGCCCGGTAGCACCATCTAAATATATTTCGGCTTGTTCTGCATTTGCCAAAGCGCGATCGCGATCGCAAAACAAATAACAAAGTATCGATTTATGTAAGTAAAAGAAATGAAGGCCGGTGCGGTCGTTGGCTTCTAAATGAATCGGTAATAATTTCTCTTCATTATAAGCTGTTCCCGATAATTCACAAGGATTTTTAGCTTCTCCTAATAAGTTAAGTACTGCTTGCTGATGAATTAAATTCCAGTTCAAAACAGCTTGTTGTTTTAGTTGGGCTAGTGCATTATTGTAATTGGTGATATCTCGTTCTAGTTCGGTAAGTTCCACACCGCTGAAATAAGAATATTGGCTTTTATTCATCGCTGCATAGCTAGCGAATTCCAACTCGCCATTTTCTATAGCGCTTTGATAAGCTTCAATTAACAGCAATAAAGCTTCTCTGATGTGAACTTTCCAGTGCATGGTGAAAGTCGCCACTTGATTGAAGGTTTTACCCTTCATTTCTTTCATATTTAACTTTTCGACTAACCTTAAAGCTAATTGCCCAAATTGATAACCAAATTCTAAATCTTGGCTTACTCCGCATAAAATTACTCCGTAGTTGGCGTAGCCAAATGCGGAAATATAAGCGTTGCCATATCGGACAGATAATATAACTTGTTCGCAGACAATTAATGGCAATAATGTAGGGGCAGCTATGTATACTGGTGAAAACATACTTGATAATATCCGCATAGCTGCCAATTTTTCGGGATCTTTCATCAAAGGCAAGTTGATTAAATCATTGATGTTTTTACCCATTAAAGAAGCGGAAGTTTCTGTTAGTTTGGCTTGAATGTCTGAAGGAGTAGGATACTCTGGTATGAATATGCCTAGTTGTGCTAAGAGTTGCAGTCCGATTTCGATCGCTTCCAGTTGCTTTCCTCGTGCCATGCAAGTTTGAATTTTTACTTCGGTAATTTTCGTGCGATCGGCAATGGTGGTTGCTTTCTCCAAAATCACCGCTGCCCATTTTTCCATTTGCGGGAAATCACCGTTGAGATATGCCGCTTCCGCTGCCGACTCGTAAAGCGCCAAAGCCAGCTGATACTGAGTTTCCCAACTTTCTATAGGGAGTAATTTTATACCAAGTTGCAAATAATCGATCGCCACTCCATAAGCAGTGGAAGTTTTTGCTTTACTTCCAGCCATTAAGTTCAACTTGACTAGTTCATTTCTCTCGGCAGGATCGGTGATTAATTCTACGCCCATATTTAACTGATTGACAATATCAAATATCTTCTCTTCCCTTTCTTTTGCCGGGGTATTATTTAATAGCAATTTGCCAATTTTGAGGTGAGTTAACTGTTTTTGCGATTCGGGAATCAAAAAATAAGCAGCTTGCTGCACTCGGTCATGGAAAAATCTGTAAGTTGGTGATTGACGATCGAGTATTGCCGAGCGCTCTAATTCTTCTCCATTTCCATTTGAATGGTAAAATTTATAAACTTCACCAATCGGTACAACTAGCCCTTCTTGCAATGCTTTCCACAAATCAGCCGCTGTTTCTGCAAGAGATTTTTCATGCACCATTGCTAAATCTGTCAATTGAAAATTGTTTCCAATACAAGCAGCTAATTGTAAAACTTCTTGAGTATTTATCGGTAATTTTTGTAAACAATCTGCCACAAATTCAACAACATCATCGCTGATTACTAACGCTCTCACTTTCTCGATATCGCATTGCCAATAACGGCAATCGAAATTAAATGAAATTAGCTCGTTTTCATGCAGCGATTTCAGAAATTGAGTAGCAAAAAAGGGATTTCCTTTGGTTTTATTTTGGACGATTTCCGTTAAAGGCTGCGCCTGTTCTGGCGGACAAGAGAGGGTATCGGCAATTAGGGTGTTGAGGGCAGATTGGTGAAGGGGTGCTAAACTAATTTGATTGAGTTTGGCATTCGATTTGCGAAGTTCATCTAATGTAAGCGTTAGGGGATGGGCGGGAAAAACTTCGTTATCTCGATAAGCTCCAATCAGCAACAAATACTGGGTATTGGGATCGCTCATCAGCAATTCGATCAATTTCAGAGATGCTGAATCTGCCCACTGCAAATCATCTAGAAAAATAACGACGGGATGGAATTTGGTGGCAAATACTCGGATAAAATTGCCAAATAATAAATTAAAGCGATTTTGAGCGGCGCTACCTTCTAGTTGTGGGGCTTTTGGTTGCTTGCCAATCAATAGCTCTAATTCGGGAATCACATCAATAATTACATGACCGTTTTCACCAATAATTTCTAGTATTTTGATTTTCCATTCTTGTACGGATTCAGCACTTTCTGTGAGTAATTGTTGCATTAAATTTTGAAATGCTTTTACCCATGCAGAAAAAGGGATATCTCGCTTAAATTGATCGAATTTTCCTTTGATGAAATAACCCTTTTGGCGTACTATTGGTTTGTGAACTTCATTGATGACGGCTGTTTTACCAATCCCGGAAAAGCCAGCGACTAAGATCGTTTCCGCAGTACCTGCGGCGATCCGGTTAAAAGCTGTTAATAAAGTATCGACTTCCGTTTCTCGACCGTAAAGTTTTTCTGGAATGAGAAAACTTTCGGTAATATCTCTGCTGGCGATCGCAAATCGTTCGATGCTGCCTTTGGCTTGCCATTGCTGCCAACAATTTTCTAGGTCGCAGCGCAATCCAAAAGCGCTTTGATAGCGTTCTTCCGCAGTTTTTGCCATCAATTTCATTACGATGTCATCGAGCGGCTGAGGAATGGCTGGATTTAGTTCGATGGGTGGCTTTGGTTGCCTTGCTATGTGAGAGTGGACTAACTCCATTGCATCGTTAGATTGGAAAGGCAGTTGCCCGGTTAATAATTCATAAAAAGTTACTCCTAAAGAGTAAAAATCCGTGCGGTAGTCGATGCCCCGATTCATCCTACCAGTTTGTTCCGGAGACATATAAGCAAGAGTACCTTCTAAAACGTTCGGGCTTTGAATTTCTTGACTTTCTCTTGGTAAAAGCGAGGAAATACTAAAGTCAATTAATTTAATTTCTTTAGTTTGAGGATTAATTAAAATATTTTGGGGTTTGATATCTTTATGAATAACTCGATTTTTATAGAGGTCTTCCAAAATTCGGACGATTTGAATCGCGATCGTCAAAAATTCTGCTAAGCTTAATTTTTGACGGTCTGTATATTCAGTCAGAGAAATCCCGCCAAAGTCTTCCATAACGAGAGCAAAACCGTTACCGTAGTTTTCTAGGGCGATCGGCTTCACAATTCCCGTTAAATCCAAGTTTTTCGCCAGGGTGTATTGATTCCGCAACTGCACGATTTCGTTGAAAGTCGGATACTGGCTTAACAGCAGTTTGATCGCCACTGGTTTTTGGGAAACTTCGTCAAACCCTCGATAAACTTTAGTTCTGGAACCTAAGTAGATTTGTTCGGTTAGGCGGTAGCCGGGAATGGTTACTAAAATGTCGCTCATTAAGAATACCTGCTTGAGTAGGGTACGGGTATTGAGATGCACCCGCACGGCAGCAGCTTGTCCCTAGAAAACTCCCACGCTGGTCTGGCTGATTGAATTATCAGAAGCAAGCTTTCTCAGAATTATAAGCGATCGCTCAACCGATGGAACTGAGAGCGAGGGCTAAGTATACCATTTGACATTTGTTCAGATCTTCTGACGTAAGAACGTTCCTTTACTAATTCTCTTTAACCGCATCACAAATTTTTCTACTTGCCGGAAAGTTCTGGAACTGCGTGCCAAAATAGTAAATGTGGCTTTACACGCATCTATTTCTACAAGCCTCATCACAAGGGAGTTTCAGATTCTATCTTTTCTAATTAATTTTGTCCAACTATTGACTAGATTGTTGCGAGCGGAATAGCATCAAAAACTTTATGGTTCGTTTTGTCAATTTAGTGTTTTTATAGTTAATTTGTGGATTGATTTAGCTACCAATCGGAGAAGCGCTCGTGAAAAATTTTTACCCCAGATGAACGCATATATTATACTGAATCGATCGGATTGTAGAAAAAATATTAAAACAATTAAAAACTTATGCGATCGCAAAAAAAATAAGAAGCTAAAAGCTCTATATCAGATAGCTTTTTTATCGATCGCCCCTTTCCCCATTTTCCCTTTGCCCTTTTCCCCTTTCCCCTTTCGATCCTCACCCGTTATTTGTTAGCCAAAATTCGTAAATTCTATGATTCTTATTTGTCCTGGCATTCACGATCTCGATTTGACAGACAGCTTTCTGGCACAATTAAAATCCCAAGCATCAAGTAATGATTTAAACGAGTTGCGAGCGGAAAACATCGTAGTATTTCCCGCTGAGGAGTTCCCAGCATACTCGGCTTTTCACATTTGGCGGTTTTTAGAAGAAGTTGGGATTCATCCTGTCGATCGCGAAAAATCAGCCGTACCCCTCGTATTGATTTCTTTTAGTGCTGGAGTGGTGGGCGCAATCGGAGTAGCTTGGATGTGGCAGACTTTAGGAGGTAAAGTAAAAGCATTGATTGCTTTGGATGGATGGGGCGTACCTTTAATCGGTAATTTTCCCATTCATCGCATCAGTCACGATTATTTTACGCACTGGAGTTCTGGTTTATTGGGAACTGGAGAAGATAATTTTTATGCCGATCCCCCAGTACCCCATTTAGAACTTTGGCGAGATCCCACTAATACCCCTGGCTGCTGGATACACTCGGAATTTGGCAAATGCGATCGGCAATTTTCTCTCACAGCTGCCCAGTTTTTGACTATGCTGTTAGAGGGATATCAAAGGTGAAGTGGGAAAAAAGAACGTTCGCTACTCGCTACTCACCCGTCACCCATCACCTGATTGTTGCCTATGTTGCCAACTGACCCTTCTGCTGCTTCTGGTAGCGGGTTTCGCGCCCTGTTTAAAAATCAACCCTTCATGATCCTGTGGAGCGGTCAGATATTGTCCCAGATCGCGGATAAGGTCTTTTTAATTTTGTTGATTAGCTTGGTGGCGAATTATCGAGTTCCAGATATTTTGCTCAACTCGGAGTTGATGCGGAACTCTCAATCACCGAATGCTTTGCTTAATTCGATCGTGATGATTGCCAATACGGTACCGGCAATTTTGTTTGGCGTGGCGGCTGGCATTTTTGTCGATCGCTTTGACAAGCGGCAAATCATGTGGATCACCAATTTGATGCGGGGAACTCTCACCATTGCCCTTGCCTTACTCCCCAAACAATTTGGTATTTTGTTGGCGATCGCGTTTTTGGAATCGATCCTCACCCAATTTTTTGCCCCGGCAGAACAAGCCGCTATTCCCCTATTGGTAAAACGCGAAAGGTTGATGTCAGCCAATGCCCTATTTACCACTACCATGATGGGCTCTTTGATCGTAGGGTTTATCGTAGGAAAACCTTTGATTAGTTTGGCTACCACTTGGGGCGGCAAGTACGGGCCAGAATTAGCAGTGGGTGGGCTGTATATCTTAGCAGCATTGGTACTGTATTCGATTCCGGTTAAAGAAAAGATCGCACCTACTACTTGGTTTGCGATCGACCCTTTGGAAGATTTCAAAGTCGGAATGCGCTACGTTATGCAAGACCGTTTAGTATATAACGCGATGGTGCAATTGACCATTCTTTACTCGGTATTCGCTGCTTTAACCGTTCTATCGATCAATATGGCGCAGGAAATTGGCTTGAATCAAGACGAGTTTGGTTTTCTGTTGGCAGCCGCAGGAGTGGGACTGGTATTTGGGGCGGGACTTTTAGGACACTGGGGCGATCGCTTCCATCACAAGCCCTTACCCTTAATCGGTTTTATGAGCATGGCTTTCGTGTTAGCTGTATTTACTTATGCCGATCGACTGTGGTTAGGTTTAGCACTCAGCGTATTATTGGGAATAGGGGCGTCCCTAGTGGGAGTACCCATGCAAACCTTGATTCAGCGACAAACACCAGAATCGATGCGCGGCAAGGTGTTTGGTTTTCAGAATAATATAGTAAATATTGCCCTCAGCTTACCCCTGGTAATCGCAGGGCTGTTAACTGCTAAATTCGGACTCCAGATGGTTCTCATCGGTATGAGCATTTTGGTTAGCGCCGTCGCAGTCTGGGCGTGGCGGAGTACTCGCGACGTATTGCAAGATCTGATTTAGCAATATCACAAACACGCATAATTAAATTTCTTCTCTCAAGATTTCATATCACAATTAAAGTGTGATACGAAATACTAAAGTATTATTAACTACAAAATTTTTCGATCCAAATTACCTACCGAATTGCGAGGTGTCTGCCCCGTGTCTTCCCAAACCATGTCTCAAAGCATATCCAATAGTGGAGGAGAAATCTGCTCTACTCAGTCGGTAAGGCGTGCAACAGGAGCTTTTGCCCTGCTTGACAGTTTAAAGCGTCATGGTGTCAAGCATATTTTCGGTTACCCAGGTGGTGCAATTCTGCCCATCTACGATGAAGTGTACCGTACAGAAGCAGCCGGAGATATCCAGCATATCCTGGTCAGGCACGAGCAAGGAGCCGCTCATGCCGCTGATGGCTATGCCCGCGCTACTGGTAAAGTGGGAGTTTGTTTCGGGACTTCTGGCCCCGGCGCGACGAACTTGGTAACGGGCATTGCTACCGCTCACATGGATTCTATTCCATTAGTGGTGATTACCGGACAAGTGCCTCGTCCTGCAATAGGTACCGATGCCTTTCAGGAAACGGATATTTACGGGATCACGCTGCCCATTGTGAAGCATTCTTACGTGGTGCGCGATCCCAGAGACATGGCAAGAATCGTGGCAGAAGCGTTTCACATTGCCAGCAGCGGTCGTCCCGGCCCAGTGCTGATCGACATTCCTAAGGACGTGGGGTTAGAAGAATTTGACTACGTGCCGGTGGAACCGGGTTCGGTTAAAATACCCGGTTATCGTCCGACTGTGAAAGGCAATCCCCGCCAAGTCAATCAAGCGATTAATTTGATTCGGGAAAGCCATCGTCCTTTAATGTACGTGGGTGGTGGCGCGATCGCATCTGGCGCACACGCAGAAATTCACGAATTAGCAGAAATGTTCCAAATTCCCGTCACTACAACTTTGATGGGTAAGGGTGCTTTTGATGAAAATCACCCCTTAGCAGTGGGAATGTTGGGAATGCACGGTACTGCTTATGCTAACTTTGCCGTGACCGAGTGCGATTTGCTGATCGCTGTAGGTGCTCGTTTCGACGATCGAGTAACTGGGAAGTTGGATGAATTCGCCTCCCGCGCCAAGGTGATCCACATCGATATCGACCCGGCAGAAGTAGGCAAAAATCGCGCACCCGAAGTGCCAATTGTCGGTGACGTGCGGCAAGTGTTGATGGATTTGTTGCGTCGCTGTCACGAATTGGGCGTTTCTGGCGAATCAACTCAAACGAAGGAATGGTTGCAGCGGATCGATCGCTGGCGAGAAGATTATCCTTTAGTCGTGCCTCAATATCCCAACGTGCTGTCTCCCCAAGAAGTGATTGCCGAGTTGGGACGACAAGCGCCTCAAGCTTATTTCACCACTGATGTGGGTCAACACCAAATGTGGTCGGCCCAATTCCTGAAAAATGGCCCCCGTCGCTGGATTTCCAGTGCTGGTTTGGGTACGATGGGCTTTGGAATGCCTGCCGCAATGGGCGCGAAAGTAGCAGTACCCGACCAAGAGGTAATCTGCGTAGCTGGCGACGCTAGTATCCAAATGAATATTCAAGAATTGGGTACTCTAGCACAATATGGCATTCATGTAAAGACCGTGATTGTAAATAACGGTTGGCAGGGAATGGTGCGCCAGTGGCAGGAAGCTTTCTATGATGGCAATTACTCTTGCTCTAACATGGAAGTGGGAATGCCCGACTTCGTGAAGCTGGCAGAAGCTTACGGCGTGAAGGGCATAATGGTTTGCCATCGGGATGAGTTGAAAGATGCGATCGCCGAAATGCTAGCCCACAAAGGTGCAGTTTTGATGGATGTTCGCGTGAAGCGAGATGAAAACTGCTATCCGATGGTAGCGCCCGGTAAGAGCAACGCCCAAATGATCGGTTTACCAGAACGGAAAAATTTGGAAAAAGCCACCGAGTTAGTTTACTGTACTAATTGCGGTGCGAAGAACGTCGCTAGCAATAATTTCTGTCCGGAATGTGGCACGAAAATTTAGTTAGTGCTGAGTGTTAGCTGAACAATTGAGATATTAATTTTTGGTTTGGAAAGACGCGCGCGATCGCGTCTCTTTTTTTGAGTTAAACTAGAAACGCGGTTTCTTTAAGAAACCGCGTTTCTAATCTTATAAATATCACTAACTAAACAGTATTTTCTTACTAACAATTAACAAAATTAATTTTAATAGTAATCTAGAATTGACTTTCATTAGTGTTACCGATGAAGTTTCGGATTCCGTTTATTATACCAAATCCGGGTTATTTACCCCCTTTATATTTTTCCTCTTTTCTCCCCC
>CAZJJR010000132.1:0-16044 GCA_964546365.1 uncultured bacterium
ATAATTAATTCGTGATTTTTTTTAATAAGAAAAGTCCTCTTTATAAGAGGACTAATATAAAATATAGCGATCCTAGATGAATTGCGAACAAATCAACCCCTCCCAACCCTCCCCTTACCAAGGGGAGGGCTAGGGTGGGGTTGATTACTTAAATAGGATCGCTATATAAGCTAATTTATGCTTTCAACTTTGCAACTACATTTGCTAAATTTGCGCCTAGATTTTCAATCGATTCTTGTTGCTTGGGATCTTTCATCGTGCCGTCAGCATTGAAGACTTCATAAGCCTTTGGTACGGCTACTTGATCCGGCAGTACGATTACTCTAATATTTCCTAAAATTGAGCGCAAATGCACTAAACCGCGCAAACCTCCCAAACCTCCCGGTGAAGCAGCCATAATGGATGCAACTTTTCCAGAAAAAGCAACTAAAGCTAATGGTGGTTCGCCTTCTGAGGGACGAGAAGCCCAATCGATCGCATTTTTCAAAACGGCTGTGATGGAGCTATTATACTCAGGAGAAGCAATCAGAAATCCATCGTTCTCCACTAGCAATTGTTTGAATTTCCGCGCAGTTTCCGGCATCCCTTCTGCTTTCTCCAAATCTTCGTCAAATAAAGGCATGGGGAAATCCCTGAGATCGATATAAGTTACTTCCGCACCAGCTGCTTTAGCACCATTGGCAGCAACTTGAACTAGCTGCTTGTTATAGGAACCAGTACGAGTACTGCCAGCAAATGCAAGGATTTTGGGCGTATAAGCCATAATTGCTCGTCCGTTGTAGAGTTTGCTTACTTTTTAGAGAATACACGATCTGAAGGATGAAGTGTGAAGGATAAAGTCTGAAGGATGAAGTATGAAGTCAGGAGCGGGATTTTCTCCGATTTCAGGATTAACTGGATAATGTCTGAAGCCTGAAGGATAACAATAAACTTTCTTCTCCTCTCGCCATCCCCCATCTCTTACCTCACTCTCACTTTTTAATTTGTTGCTGAAGTTGTTGAATTAATTGTGGGTTTTGTTGTAATTGCTGAACTAGTGGTTGAGTTTGTTGCAAGATCTGTCGCACTAGTTCGGGATTTTCCTCTAACTGTTGGATCAGTTGGGGATTTTGTTGCAAAATCTGGGGTGCTAATTGTTGGATTAGCTGTGGATTTTGTAACAATATTTCTTGTGCTTGTTGGATTAATTGAGGATTTTGTTGGATCGTCTGCTGAATTTGTTGCAGATCGATCGCAGAACTTTGGGCAACTAAAATGGAATTACTCGCTGGAAAAGTTTCTGCGCTGACAGCACCATCAAAAACTTTTTGCAAACTGGGAAATACCCAAATTGCACTTGCTAATGCTGTAGTGAAAGCTACCTTAGTGAGTTGCTTCATATTTGCTACTTGTGGTGGAACTAATCAATTCTATCAGTCCACTTGTTTGTAGTGAGGACTTTAGTCCTCTCTTCCTCCCAGCATAAGGACTAAAGTCCTTACTACAAACTTATGCGATATCGAATAAGAGAACTTCAGCAGATTTTGTTCCTTCTAATATGACTTGATTTTCATCAACGATCGCAACGCCGTCCCCGGCTTTTAAAGGTACGCCATTGAGGTTAATATTACCTCGCGCTACTTGTACCCAAACGTGACGACCTTCTTTCATTTCATGAATTGCTTTTTCACCGGATTCTAGTAACGTAGCGTAGAGATTTACATCTTGATGAATGGTAACGGAATTATCTCGACCATCGGGAGAAGCTACCAAGCGTAACTTACCGCGCTTTTCGGCTTCCGGATACATTTTTTGTTCGTAACTCGGTGGTAAACCTTTTCGATCTGGCATAATCCAGATTTGCATGAAATGCACCGGGTCTTGTCTAGAATGATTGTATTCGCTGTGGGCAATTCCCGTACCAGCGCTCATTCTTTGTACTTCGCCGGGACGAATTACCGAACTAGTGCCGATCGTATCTTTGTGTTCTAATGCACCATCTAACACATAGGAAATGATTTCCATATCCCGGTGGGGATGAGTAGGAAATCCCATACCCGGTGCAACTCGATCTTGGTTGATTACACGCAAGTAACGAAATCCCATGTAATTAGGATCGTAATAGTTAGCGAAGGAGAAGGTATGATAACTATCTAACCAACCGTGATTGGCGTGTCCTCTTTCTTCCGATCGCCTGATGGTAATCATTTTTTTGACCTAATTATTTAGTGTTGTTGCGCTATATTCCTACTTTAAAACCTGTAGAGCTAAAATGAAAAGTATGCACTTTAAAGTAAGATACTACCCAAAAAGATACTATGGAAGCTATCGAAGATCGCGATCGCTTGAGTTGTTCGGTAGAAATCACGCTTAAAGTGATTGGCGGACGCTGGAAAGTATTGATTTTACGAGAATTATTAGAGGGAGTGAAGCGGTTCGGAGAACTACACCGCGCACTGCATGGCATTACTCAGAAAATGCTGACGCAGCAGTTAAGGGAGTTGGAACATGATGGAATTATCGATCGCCACGTCTACTTGCAAGTTCCTCCCAAAGTAGAATATTCTCTAACACCCTTGGGGGAAACTCTCAAACCGATTTTAGATTCGATGCACGAGTGGGGATTGAAATATTTGCAAAATAGATATAGCGATCCTATTTAAATAATCAACCCCACCCTAGCCCTCCCCTTGGTAAGGGGAGGGTTGGGAGGGGTTTAGTTGTTGGCAATTCATTTAGGATCGCTATAGAAATATCTGTTTATCATAACAATCGCTGTTGCCAAAACCTTTCTGGTGTCATCGGTAATTGAGTTAATCTGACACCAGTAGCATGAGCAATCGCATTTGCGATCGCAGGTGCAGTACAATTAGTACAAACCTCTCCTATTCCTTTTGCACCAAATGGCCCGTAAGGATCGGGTTTTTCGACTAAAAATACTTGCATTTGTGGCACGTCTAAAGCGGTGGGAAGTTGATATGTTCTTAACCTGGGATTGAGAATTTTTCCCTGTTCGTCTATTCGCAGTTCTTCCGATAAAGCATAACCCAATCCCATCACCATGCCACCCATTGCTTGACTTTCACAAATTCTGGGATTAATTGCTTTACCGATATCAATTGCTTGGATAGAACGCAAAACTTTTGTATGTCCGGTTTCGGTATCGACTTCGACTTCTACACCTTGGACAGCAAAGGTCATCGAACATTTATCGGCTGCATATTCCGATTCTGCTGATAAATTTTTTGCTTGTCGTGATATTTCTAAAAGCGATATTTCGGCGGTTGGCGACTTTACCTTATTATCCTCTACGATTAATTCATGCGATCGCAATATTTCTGCCGCGACTTCCAAAATTTTATCTCGCAATTTCTGCGCTGCTAAATTCACAGCTTGTCCGGAAATATAAGTAGTTGCCGAAGCATAAGAACCAGCATCGTAAGGTGTTTTTTGCGTATCACCTGCAATGATTTCAATATCAGCAAGAGAAACGCCAAGCACTTGAGCGGCAATTTGTCTTAAAGTAGTATCAGAACCAGTACCCACATCAATTGAACCCGTTCTTAATTCAAATTTTCCATCATTTTTTAAAGAGAGTTTGACCCCAGCAGCATGAATTTTGGCTAAACCGCTGGCTTGCATTCCCACCGCAAAACCAAAACCGCGCCGCAAATGACCGTTTACTATTGGTGGCATTCCGGGAATATAGCCAAGTGCTTGAGTGACTTTCTCGAAACATTCGGGAATTGCATAGCTGCCAACTACGTGAAAATGGTCATCGCCTCTCGTTCCTAAAGTGAGGATATCTTCGGAATTGATAATATTTTTCAGGCGCAATTGTATCGGATCGATATTGAGCTTTTCAGCAATTTCATCTAATTGGGATTCTACTACAAAACTGCCTTGGGTTGCACCGTAACCGCGAAATGCTCCCGCTGGCATCGTGTTAGTATAAACGGCATGACCGATAAATTTTTGATTGGCGCAGCGATACAAACCGAGAGGGAAACAACCCGTGAGGTAAACTACTGTCATGGCATGATTTCCATAAGCACCAGTGTTAGAAATCGCGGTCATATCTTGCGCTACGATCGTACCATCTTTCTTGACTCCCGTTTTCAGGCAAATTTTCATGGCGTGGCGGCTATTGGTAGCGGTAAATTCTTCAAATCGAGTGAATTCCCATTGCACGGGACGACCTGTTTTGAGAGTGGCAAAGGCACAAAGATCTTCACTTAAAATTTCTTGTTTGTTGCCAAAACCACCGCCAATTTTCGTTTTGAATACTCTGATTTTCTCTTTGGGTAAATCGAAGAGTTTGGCTAGTAAGGTTTGGCAATGAAAAGGAACTTGAGTGCTGGAATGAATGACGAGATTGCCATCTTCATCTAGCCAACTAATGCTGATGTGCGGTTCTAGATGAGCGTGCTGAACTGCTGGCAAATTGTAGGTATTTTCGACGATTAAATCGGCTTCGGCAAAACCTCGATCGATGTTACCCTTTTCTAAGATAACTTGTCCGGCGATATTGCGATCGCGATCGGGTATTTGATAAGATTCCGGTTCATCGTGAATTACCACATCCGACTGATTCATCGCTTCTTCTGGATCGATAATATGTGGTAAAATTTCATAATCTACTTCAATTAACTGACAAGCTTGTTCGGCAATTGCCGCAGTTTCAGCGACGACAGCCGCAATGCGATCGCCAACAAATCTTACTTTATTATCTAATAAGTAATGGTCGAGAGGGTCTGGCTGTGGTTCCGCGTGTCCCGCTGTCGTATAAGGAATTCTCGGCACATCTTCGTGAGTGAAAATAGCACAAACACCTGCAAGTTGTTTGGCTTTTTCAATGCGAATTTGCTTAATTCTGGCGTGGGGATAAGGAGAACGCAATACCTTTAAATGTAACAATCCAAGCGGCGAATAATCTGCGGTATAAACTGCTTTACCCGTAACAATTTCTATCCCATCTTGTTTAAGAATACTCTCCCCAACCTGTCCTTTAATCTCATCATCCTCGTTACCAGGTTCTACCTGGTAACGCACTTCACAAGGCTCTGCCTTGCATCCCAGCAGAATACTTTCAATGATAGCCTGATAACCACTACAACGACAAATATTTCCTCTCAAAACAGAACGCAATTCTGTTTCGGTTTGACAATTTATTTTTTCCGCCGTCATTATCGCGCCTGGGGTACAAAAACCGCACTGAAAACCCTGCTTCTCTAAAAATGCTGACTGCATCGCTGATAACTTTTCATCAATTGCCAAACCTTCAATCGTAGTAACCGATTTTCCTTCAATTTTCATGGCTGGATAAATACAGCTATGAATCGGTTTTTCATCTACCCAAACAGTGCAAGCGCCGCAATCTCCTGATTCGCAAACGCGATGAACTCCATAGTAACCCAGATGACGTAATAAACTCAAAAGGCTACTTCCGGGAATAGTACTTTCTCTATATATTTGTCCGTTTACTTGAAAATTTATATACTCTGTCATATATTTTTAGATAGTTAATTCTGCTAGGGAACGCACCATTAAAACTTTAGTCAAATGTCGGCGATAATCAGCACTTGCTTTATCATCTTCGATAAATTCCGATCTGGGAATTTGAGATAATAAAGCTTCTTCAATTTCTGCGGATGTGGGAACGTGGGAAAACTCGATTAAGCGAGGTGCAGGAACGCAAGCACCCAAGCCAAATCGTACTTTTGATGTTTTTGGGTGGTAGGCTGTGGCTACAATAGAAAGCGCGTTAGCTGAAGGAGTAACGCCAATGCGTTTAAAGTTCACCAACCATTCTAAATTAGATTGAGGAATGAAAATTTTGTGTAAAACTTCTCCCGGTTGCAGGATGGTTTTTTGTGCGCCAGTTTGAAATTCTAACGCGGAAATATGATAAGGTTGATAATTGCGATCGAGTATTTCATAACTTGCTCCCAACGCCACCATCACTGGTGCAAAATTACTCACGGGTAAAGCCAAACAAAGATTACCTCCCACCGTCGCTATATTAGTAACTTTAAATGATGCCAATTGATGAACGGCACTTTGTAATGCTTTGACTGCCGTCCAATTTTCGGGATAGGAAAAATGCAATAATTTCTCCATTTTGCAGGTAGCGCCAATTGCCAATCCTTCCGGAGTAACTTCAATTTCCGACCAACCAAATCCAGCTAAATCTACTAATATTTTTAAATGGGGTTGCGGTTCGGAAAATAGCCACGTTCCACCAGCTAACCAAGCGGTTCCCGGTTGCCAGTTTGTGACAGTTTGGCAGTTTTCCGGACGTAAATAAGTTTCAATATTCGGTAAATCCATTCATTTGCTTAATTAGCGTTTATCCTAATTTACAAGAAAGTTTAGCAATTATGTACTGGCAAATTTGTATAGGCTAGTGCTATTTGTTCGGGAAATAAGATTTAGACTACTCCTTTGAGGGTTAATGCAGCTTCGTTCAGCCTGTGAGTACCCGTTTTTGTTTGTGCGATACCGCTAGCTGTTTGCACGGCACCCTGTTCTAGGTTATTCATCGCATCTGCTACTTGTTGAATTGCGATCGCTTGCTGCTTTGCACTGAGAGAAATTTGTTGGCTGTTGATAAATACTTGATTGATTGCTTCTGTCATTCCTATAAAAGCTTCTGCGGTTTCATGGGCTAATTGTACCCCTTCTTTCACAGTTTGAGTTCCTTCATCAGTTACCATTACAGTTGAATCGATCGCCATTTGAATATCCGCAACCAAACTATTAATCTGTTCGGCAGACTTTTTGCTTTGCTCTGCCAATTTGCGAATCTCAGCAGCTACCACTCCAAAACCTTTACCATTTTCTCCAGCGCGAACGGCTTCCACTGCTGCATTAAGCGCCAGCATATTAGTTTGGCTGGCTAAATTTTTAACAATAGAAGAAACATTACCAATATGAGAAGTTTGTTCGCTCAAACGCTCGATTGCTAATCCAATGGCGTTCACTTTTTCTTGTAACGCCGTCATTCCACCAAGCGTTAATTCCACCGTTTTCGTTCCTCCCTCTGCGAGGTTAAGAGCTTGCTGGGCTTCTGTTGCTACCTCCTGTGCTTGTTTTGCTGCTTGGCGAGAGGAAGCGCCCAACTCATCGATTGAAGTAGTAGTTTGATTGACCGAACTTGCTTGTTCGGCAGTTATGCGTTCCTGCTGCTCTACTGTAGCGGCAATTTCTGTAGAAGAAGCGCTAATTAGATTAGTAACATCATTAATTGGTTTGACTACTCGACGAACAACAAACAATACAATTAATACTCCTAATACTACACTAAACGCCGTACCAATTAGAGCCATCAAGTTAGAAAAAACCTCAGCTTGAACAGCAGATTCTTGACGTTGCTTTAGCAAATCATTTTCTGCTTTTAACATCAGGTCGATTTTATTCCTAATGTTTTCTAAACTTTGCTTACCTTCTATAAGATCTTGGGTTGATGGAGCCTGCCCAGCCTTAACGAGATTTACGTTTTTACTCAAATTGGTTATTCCTGTTTCAGCTAATTCTTCTAGCTCTAGCAACCTTTTTGTTTGAGGGACATCTTCTCTAATAAGAGATTTTACTTCTGCAATTCGATTTTGAACTTGAGTTTTAGCGTTGTTATAAGGTTGTAAAAAGTTTTGACTGCGAGTAATAATAAAACCTCTTTCTCCCAACTGTAAGTCAACCAGGATTTTTTCTACGTCTTGAAGGGACTGTTGCACTTGATAAGTATGAATGACTAGATTGGTATTCTCCGTGAGGCTACTGACAGTAAATCTATAAATGAGTCCGTTGATCGTAATCACGGCAATCAAGGCTGAAAATCCTAATGGCACTACTCTACTTAACTTCATATTTGTTTTTTTGTTAAACATTTCATCAACCTTATTTTTAGATAAAAATTAACATTTTTTCGCAAAAATTACGCAAAAACAGTAAATAATAAACTAAATTTTTCCATATTCGCAAATATTGAAAGCAACGCCTTTGCTTTCAATAAAACTGGTTGTCGTATCTGTTTTGTTTACTTAATTATGACTTAAAAGCAAATTTTTAAGCTCAACAATATAGTAAGCAACTATAAATTATTTTAACGCTTGATAAATGTCATGCTTACGCTTTTGCAAAGTTAACTAAACAGGGTAAATTGTATCTAAATATAACAAAGTTTGTAATAAAACGTTAGCACCTTGACTGCATTGTTCCGGTGAAGTGTATTCTTCTTCCGAGTGGCTAATTCCTGCCATACTAGGTACAAAAATCATTCCTATATCAGTAATTTTACCAATCTCTTGTGCATCGTGACCTGCTCGGCTCGGTAGATGATAATAACTTAATTTTAATTGTTGGCAAACTTGCGCGATCGCATCTTTAATTTCCGGTTTAGCTAAAGTTGGTTGCACCCGCAAAGTCGGCTGCATGATAATTTTTGTTTGCGTGTTGGCCGCAATAATCGATATTTGCTTTTGCAAACTTATCAATAAATTATATATATTATATGGATAAAGATCGCGAACATCTAGACTCATTTCTACTTTGCCCGGTACGATGTTAGCCGCATTCGGCCAAACGTTAAAAGCGCCTACAGTTGCTACCATATTTCCCTGACTACTTTTAGCTAATTTATTCACAGCTAAAACAACTTGCGAAGCTGCGACTAACGCATCTTTTCTTAATTCCATCGGCGTAGTTCCCGCATGATTGGCGCTACCAGTAACGGTGATGGTAAATCTATTTTGCCCGACAATTCCTTCTACTACTCCTATTTGTTTGTCAGCCCTTTCTAGCACTCCTCCTTGTTCGACGTGTAACTCTACATAAGCTGCAATTTCTAATTTACTGCGTTGTGCTGTTTTAACTTGTTCCCAATTCCCACCAATCCGTTCTAAACAAGTTTGAATTTCCGTACCATCATCCCGGCGATAATATCCTGGATCGTTATTAAGATTACCAGACATCGCCTTAGAACCGAACATCCTGCTTTCTTCATCCGTAAATACAATTACTTCTAAAGGATGAATTAATTTGATATTGTTGTCTTTCAAAATACGGGCAACTTCAATCCCTGCCAAAACGCCCAATGTTCCATCATAACGTCCGCCAGATGGAACGGTATCGATGTGAGAACCTGTTGCCAAAGTCGGTGCATTTTCTACTTGTCCGGGATAAGTGCCAATAATATTACCAGCCGCATCAATTCGCACCTGCATACCAGCTTCAGCCATCCATGTTTTAATTAATTCACGGGCTTGCAAATCTTCCAGGCTGTAAGCAATACGGCGAACTCCTCCATTAGGTAATTCGCCGATTTCTGCTAAGCGAGCGATGCGGTTGTTTAGCTGTTCTTGATTTATGGATAAAAGTGGATTTGCTGCCATATTTTAAAAATACAATTAATTTAATAATTTTAACCTAGAAATACCCTAAAAGTGATACAAAAACTTCCTTTATAAACTAACCCAAAAATGATATTAATTATAGTAGAAGTACACGCGATGGATGAAAAGTATAATGGAATCAAAACGGTTCTTTATTTGCGGTTCTGCCTTAAGGGGACAGCCGGATCACGAAAATCTACAATCAGCCAAGTTTATTAAAGAGGCAGTTACCCTGCCAAAATATCGAATTCACGCCGTAGAAAATGATTGGCATCCCGCTATTTATGAAGTGACAGAAGGGGGGATTGCAATTCCGGGTGAGGTGTATGAATTAACATCGGAGCAATATGATTATTTGCTTTCAACTGAACCTCCTAATTTATATGCAGGTAAGGTTGTGTTGACAGATGGGGAAGAAGTTACTGCTATGTTATACCCGCAAGAATTAGTTGAGCAATATCAGTGGCCAGATATTTCCCATTTTGGCGGTTGGGCAGCGTATAAAAAGTCAAAAGGTCATTAGTTATTAGTCATTTGTCATTAGTCATCGGTTATTTAATAATTACTAATGACTAATGATAAATTGCAGATTAAAGCTGATAATAGTTTTTTTATTCTGACTCCTGAATTTTGAATTTTGAATTCTTTTCACGGTTGATATGGATGATGTTGAATCCAATGTTCTGCTATATCAATGCGACGACAAATCCACACTTTATCGTGACTTTGTACGTAATCTAAAAACCTGGCTAAGGCAGTAGTTCTGCCGGGTCGTCCTGCTAGTCTAGTATGCAAGCCAACGGACATCATTTTTGGCGATGTTTCTCCTTCTGCGTATAGAAAATCGAAGGCATCTTTTAAATAAGTAAAAAAGTCATCGCCGTTATTAAATCCGGGGGCAACGGAAAATTTCATATCATTATTATCTAGTGTATATGGTATGACTAAATGAGGTTTTCCTTCTACTTCTATCCAATAAGGTAAATCATCGTTATAAGCATCGGAATCATAAAGAAAACCGCCTTCTTCTACTATTAAACGACGGGTATTTAAACTTGGCGCGTAACGACAATACCACCCCAACGGACGACTACCCGTAGTTTTTTCGAGGGATTTAATCGCCATTTGAATATGTTGGCGTTCTTCTTGTTCGCTGAGTAAGTGATAGCCAATCCAACGCCAACCGTGGCAACAGACATCGTATCCAGCTTCCACGATCGCTTTTGCTGCTTCTGGGTTGCGTTCTAAGGCCAGTGCAGCGCCAAAAACGGTTATTTTGATGTCGCGATCGGCAAACAGTCGCATCAGCCGCCAAAACCCCGCCCGACTGCCATATTCATACACTGATTCGACGATTAAATCGCGGTTTCCCGGCCCCATTGACGCGCCGGGAACTTCCCACAAATAAGTTTCGGAATGGTTATCACCATCGGGGATAGAATATTCCGAACCTTCTTCATAATTCATGACAATTTGTAAAGCAATCCGTGCATCTCCCGGCCATTTTGGATGGGGTGGATTGGCACCGTAACCAATCATGTCGCGGGGATAAACTGTAGTCATGGTAACTTCCTATTTTGTGATTTCTGTTACAGTTGTTTGATAGAATTTTTTGAGATCTTTTTAATCTTATCAATCTAAAATCAGAAAATTGCTATGAAATATGAAATTAGTTACGGGAAAGAACAAGTTACGCTATATCGCACCTATGGTAAACCGATGTTGGGATTAACAAAAATTCCTGAATCGGCATTTATTGGGAGAGACAACACGCTGTTTGCGGTGGATGTTGGGGTAGAGGTGTTTGGCAATAATTTTATGCCAGCTTATACGGAAGGAGATAATCGAAATGTGGTCGCTACGGATACGATGAAAAATTTTGTTTTGAAAAATGCGATCGCATACGATGATTCTACCCTGGAAGGTTTCCTTTATTTTCTGGGCCAGCAGTTTTTGGCGGCTTATCCCCAAATGTCTTCCTTGCGAATCACGGGAAAAGAACAACTGTTTATGGCAGCGTCTGTTCCGCAAAATGGTGAATTTGTAGATAGCAATGTTTTGTTTAGTAGGTCGCATGATGATTTTGCGATCGCAACTTTATATGTTAACCGTAATGGAGACCGGATCGAGGTAACTTCCCACGAATGCGGACGAGTGGGATTACAGTTAATTAAGATTACCGGAAGTTCCTTTGCCAGTTTCGATCGCGATCGATATACTACATTACCAGAAGTCAAGGATCGTCCCTTATTCATCTATCTGGATGTGTACTGGAAATATGGAGATGTGCAGAATGCGATCGATCCAGATTTATCCAAATACATCGCACCCGAACAAGTACGCGATTTAGTACAAGTTGTTTTCCATGAATTTGTCAGTAAATCCATTCAGCATCTCATCAATGAAATGGGAACTAGATTGCTAAATCGTTTCCCTCAAATGGCAGAAGTTTCCTTCAGCGCCCAAAACCGTCTTTGGGATACCGCATTTGCATCGGAAGATAACGAAAAAATCAAAGTTTATTGCGATCCGCGCCCTCCCTATGGAATGATTAAACTAAAAATAAATAGAGATTAATTAAATATGGCAAGTAAACTCACTACCCACGTCCTCGACACCGCGCAAGGTATCCCCGCCGCCAATATGGAAATCGAATTGTGGTTTCTTACTCCCCACGACGATGGTAAAAAGTTACTTAAAATAGTGCATACAAATAAGGATGGACGCACTGATGCACCGTTACTTTCTGAAGGTGAATTAGAGGTGGGTATTTATGAATTAATATTTGATGTGGGAGAATACTTTGCCGCACAATCAATTAAAACTCCTCAACCACATTTTCTCGATCGCGTTCCGGTACGTTTTGGGATTGCGGATATTCACGCTAATTATCACGTACCGTTATTAGTTTCACCTTGGTCTTATAGTACTTATCGTGGGAGTTGATAAAATTTAGATTTAACCGCAGATATTAGCAGATGTAGGCGATAGCCTTGCCGTAGGCTACGCAGATGTTGATTATAATTTAGGTTGAGAATATAGGGTAATGAAGTATCAAACAGCTGAAATCAATAAACTGAATCAGTCAGATTTTGTGGCTGTTTTGGGTGGAATTTTTGAGGATTCGCCTTGGGTAGCTGAAAAGGTTTATGATAAGCGACCTTTTGTGGATTTGTTATCTTTGTATGAGGCGATGGTGGGAGTGGTGGGAGAGGCGAGTTTGGCGGAACAATTAGCATTAATTCGGGCGCATCCGGATTTGGGCAGTAAAGTTAAAATGAGCGAATCTTCGGTGCAAGAACAAGCTGGTGCTGGATTGGATAGGTTAAGTGGCGAAGAGTACGAACGATTTCAGTTATTAAATAAAGGATATAAGGATAAATTTGGTTTTCCTTTTATTATTGCGGTGAAAAATCATACTAAGGCAAGTATTTTGGATGCGTTTTCCATACGGTTGGAAAATAGTAAGGAAGTAGAAATAGAAAGGGCTTTGCAGGAAATTTATCAAATTGCTTGGTTTCGTTTACAGTGAGTTGTTGACCATTAGACATCTCCAAAAAAGGAAGGTGTGTTACGTGGAACCATTGTAGAGACGTTGTATGCAACGTTTCTACAATCTTTTTTGGAGATGTCTATTTTATATGTTGAATTGACCTAACCCCCCCACCCCCCTTCCCTGTAAGGGAAGGGGGGTGAAAGAAAGAACTATTTCTCCCCTCTCCTGCAAGGAGAAGGGCTGGGGGAAAGGTTAAGGAGAAGTGCAATACGCGCTACGCGCAAGCTACACTAACGCAATTTTCTAACCATATCCAAAGTTATCAATTACCCTACTGCTGCTGTTACTTTTACATATTCACATTCAGTAGTTGGTTCGGGAATAGGTAAACCATCTTCTTGCATTCCTTCTAAATGAAATTCGATCGCTTCTTGAATGTTTTTTTTCACTTCTTCTATAGTATCGCCAACACTTACGCACCCAGGTAAATCGGGAACGTAAGCCGAATAATTACCTTCTGCTTTTTCAATTACCACAGCGTAACGCATTATTCATTCTCCAATTGCGCTTGTTTTCAAATACTGAAATTTTCTTCTGCTTTTTCAATTACCACAACGTAACGGATTATTCATCCTCCTACTGATTTTTAAATAGTTTTAATTCTCCTAATAGCTAAATTTGTCATAATTAAATTATTGCGATCGGAGAATGGTATGAGTACTACAAAAAAAGTAGCTGTTGTTACTGGTGCAAATCGCGGACTGGGTTTTGAAACTTGTCGCCAACTAGCACAACAAGGAATTGCGGTAATTCTCACCAGCCGCGATGAAGAAAAGGGTAAAGCGGCGGCTGAAAAGTTGCAAAGTGAGGGTTTGGATGTAAAATTTTATCCTCTCGATGTTACTAGTGCGGAAAGTATCGAAGGTTTAGCACAATTCATTCGTAATGAGTTTGGTAAATTAGATATTTTGGTGAATAATGCGGGAATAGCTAAAGATCCGCTTGATTATCCAGAAGGAAGCGTATTTAATGCAAAAATTAATATTTTGCAGCAAACAATTGAAACAAATGTATACGGGCCATTGCTACTTTGTCAGGCGTTAATTCCTTTGATGAAAGAGCAAAATTACGGGCGAGTTGTCAATGTTTCTTCTCGCATCGGTCAAATATCTGGGATGGATGAAATAAGTACTTCTTACCCGGCATACCGCATTTCCAAAACTGCTCTTAACGTGGTGACGCGAATGGTGGCTAATGAATTAAAAGATACCAATATATTAGTTAATTCGGTTTGTCCCGGTTGGGTGAGAACTGATATGGGTGGGCCGAACGCGCTCCGCACGATCGAGGAAGGGGTTGATACGATCGTATGGTTGGCTACTTTGCCGGATGATGGGCCAACCAATGGATTTTTCCGCGATCGTCAATCAATACCTTGGTAAATATTAAGCGGTCATTGGTCATTTGTCATCTGTCATTAGTGTAATAACTAAATTTACGAATGGCATAAATTAGCAAATGGCTAATGACAAATCATCAACTATAAAATAGATTGTTTTTTTAACATTAAAATATAACTAATTAAACCGATCGGAAGGTAAATAAATGAATTTTTGTAGCGATAACGTAACCGGAGTTGCACCGGAAATTATGGCCGCAATTAATGCAGCGAACCAAGGGTCAACCATGCCTTACGGCAATGATGAATATACTCAAAGACTAGAAAGCAAATTCGCCGAATTATTCGAGACAGAAGTAACCGTTTTTCCCGTAGCTACTGGTTCTGCGGCTAACGCCCTTGCTTTATCTGCGATCGCACCTCCTTTTGGTGCAATTTATTGCCATGTAGAATCTCATATTAATATTGATGAATGCGGTGCGCCAGAGTTTTATACTGGTGGCGCAAAACTGGTAACATTAACTGGTTCTGATGGCAAAATTTCTGTCGGTGAATTAGCAGAAATGCTGAAAAAAGCCGGTGCTGGTGTGGTACATCGCGTACAACCAGCCGCCGTTAGCATTACCCAAGCAACAGAAGCAGGAACAGTTTATAGTATTGATGAAATTAAACAAATTGCTGACATTGCTCACACCAACAATCTCAACTTGCACTTAGACGGCGCGAGATTTGCTAATGCAGTAGTTAGTTTGGGTTGTACGCCTGCCGAAATTACTTGGCGGGCGGGAGTAGACGTGCTATCTTTTGGTGCTACTAAAAATGGGGCAATGGCAGCAGAAGCAGTGGTTTTTTTCTTTCGGGAATTAGCAGAAACTTTCAAGTATCGCCGCAAACGTAGCAGTCATTTATTCTCGAAAATGCGATTTTTATCGGCGCAACTAGAAGCTTATATTACAAATGATTTGTGGCTGAAGAATGCGGTTCACGCTAACCGGATGGCAGCGAAATTAGCAGCAGGAATTAGTGCTTTACCTGGCGTAAAAATTTGTTATCCAGTGCAAGCAAATGAAATTTTCGTGCAAATGCCAAAAACTACGATCGAAAAGCTTTTGGCTGAAGGTTTTCAGTTTTATCGCTGGGAGGGAGAAGATTCCACGACTTTGCGATTAGTGACAGCATTTAATACCAAAGAGAAAGATGTCGATGCTTTCATAAATGCTAGTAAGTAGTAAGTAGTAGGCGAGCGAGAGTAGAGTGAAGTTGAAGTTAGCAAAACAAGGGTTGGGTTGACAATAAGCAGCAGTAATGATACCAACAAAAAGTTCGCTCTAGAGATATTTCGGCACGATATCTGGTATGAAAAAGTAGTTAAATTATAGTAGGAGCAGTTTTTTTAATCCCCATTCACTTTGATGCTGCTACAACTTTCTATCTCTGCCCCGGTTGCCTGCCCCCTACCAGAAAAACAAAAGGAGTAGGATTTTATTTAAATCGGATCGGAGTGTGTGGTGAGAGATGCCACCTTAACAGACAATAGTTATCGACTAAACTTGTAACAACATCGCATAAAAGCAGCACGTCCATGAAAGATTCCCGTATAAGTCAATTACTGGAAGACTTGAAAAACCCTGATGAGAGCGTTCGCGATCGCGCTACCACCGAACTGTGGCGCATTTGGTTTCAGGAAAAGGGAATGGTTGGGTTTGAAATCATTCGACGCGCTCAGGTAATGTTAGAGGCGGGGGAAGTTACCGAATCGGAAAGATTGCTCACGCAACTGA
>CAZJJR010000133.1:0-7069 GCA_964546365.1 uncultured bacterium
TGCCAAAAGAATCACTGCTGGGAAGTAAACAAAATTATATCTCGCACCACGAGTAAGATCGATACCAAATAGATAAGTTATGGTAAAAAATGAAGCGATACTAGTTAAGACAAAGCTACCCAATACTAAAGTTGATAACTTAGTATTTGATTGGAGAAGCAGCATTTTGATACCGCGAATCAGAATCGGGGTTACCCAAATGAAAAAAATTAGCATTACCACGCCTGATGCAATAGCGATTGGTAATTCCGTTACTTCTATCGGTAAAAGGGATAACATGGTAATCCAAGCCGCTATGCCTTGAAAAATGGGCGTTACCCACTCCCAGCCAATGCGATCGCTATTTCTAATCCACTCCGTAAGCTCGCTATTATAGCTATGTTGCCACACTGGTAACCAAACCAATCCCCCTACTACTGTTCCCGCTACTATTACTACCAAGGATTTTAGATTTGATATATAGAATTTAGATAAGAGAAATTTGCGATCGTTTAACTTTGCTTCATTTCGATAATTGAGAATTCCAAATACCACTAATACTAATGCTTGGGCTACCAAAGTAAAAGCAAAAAAGTAATGGCTGGCAATACCTAAACAATTAATGATAATCCAGGTTAGAGAAAACCAAAAAGGAAAAGGCTTTCTTTCCTTCATCCTTCGCACGGCAACTACTACAAAACCAAGAGAAGCAATTACAAATAGAATTGCTAAAGTATAGTGACGTGCTTCTTGAGATAAAAATATTCCATAAGGAGATAATGCCATAATTGCTGCTGCTAAATTAGCAACCAAGCGCGATCGAAACGCCACGTAACCCAATGCGTAAATTGCTGGAATCGAAGCCGTGCCTAGAATAGCAGGAAGCGATCGCGCTACCCACACTAAATCAAACCCATCCTTAGGAAACAGCTTCATCCACAAATGAGCTAATACAAAATAAAGTGGCGGATGGTTACTTTCGCTTAACAAATTACGAATTACATCCCCCGTTCCCGCACCCTGATATACTAACGGTTGCATCAAAAGATCTAGTGGAATAGCATCATTTAATAGCACAGTTTGAAAACTGTTGCCCAAGCTAAAAACCATTGTGGAAAACTCATCTGTCCAAGGCGATTTTAACTCCAATTGAGTAAACCGTAAGACAGTACCGATCGCCACCCACACCAGCAGATTTAAATAAGATTTCTTCATAAATTAGTCAAATTTAGGTAAGTGGGAGATGGGGAAGAGGGAAAAGGGAAAGGGAAAGGGAAGGGAAAGGGGAAAATGGGAAAAGGGAAAGGAAAAATTTGTTAACCCTAACTCCTGAATTCTGACTCCTGAATTCATCCTTCATCCTTCATCCTTAAATTACGATCGATTTCGGTTACTCGCCAGCTGAGTTTCATGTTAATCCAGAAATTCCACAAAGTAACTAAGGCGATCGCGATCGAATTAGCAAACAAATAGTTAATTCGTAAAAAAATGTCAAATAAATTCAACAATATCACGTTTAAAATTAACCCCATCAAACAAATAATATTAAACTTAAAAAATCGCTTCAAACGCTTTCGCCAACCTTGCTGTTTGCTGGACATATCCCCAAAAGTCCACGCATCATTCCAGAAAAAATTATTAATAATTGCTACTTCAGCGGCGATGATTTTGCTACGAGTTAAACCCAAACCCAAAGTATTCGGATCGTGGAGTAAATAAAGCACCGTCATATCGACAAATACTCCACTCAAACCCACCACGGCAAACCGCAAAAAACGCATCACTGGCCATTTGGCCAATCGCAACCGCCATAGATGTCCGATATACTCCAAATACTGTTTCCAAGTAACCTTACTTTCACCTCCCTGACGTTCTTGAAACACGTAACCAACTTCCGCAATTTGACTGATTTTGCCTCTACCGAGTACCTCAATCAAAATTTTGTAACCTAAAGGGTTGAGGGCTCGACCTGCGATCGCATTGCGACGTACCATAAAATAACCGCTCATCGGATCGGAAACGCACCCGATTACCTCTGGTAGCAAAATCAAACCCAAAATTTGAGCGCCGCGAGACAAAAACCGCCTCATTGTACTCCACTCGCTAACACCGCCACCTTCCACGTGACGACTGGCAACCGCTAAATCAGCGCCTCCCTTAATTTCTGCCAAAAGCTTTAACAGCACTTCTGGAGGATGTTGGAGATCCCCATCGATCGCCCCTAAAATCTCCCCTCGCGCTGCCTGCCAACCGCGAATTACCGCCGTAGAAAGACCTCGTTCTCCTTCGCGGCGCATTACCCGTAACTGCGGATATTCTGGCATCAAAGATAAAGCGACTTCCCAAGTGCGATCGGGGCTATCATCATCCACTACGATCAACTCGTACTCACCTGGAATCGTACTATCCAATAACTCGCTTAAAATGCGGACAAGGGTGTGGATATTTTTACTCTCATTATAAGTAGGAATAACCAGAGAAAAATAGAGAGATCGGCTGTTTTCAAGTGATAAATCTTTACCCTGAAAAACTTGCAAAGCACCGATAGGAACCGGAGTTAGAGAATAAATTGAGTCAATACCCATTAGGCTAGCGGTCTAAATTCAGTAAATAACAAACGAGCAGGTAAAATTTTAAAACACTCAACACTTATTAGTTATCGGCGATCGGGCATATGATGAAATCATACGAGTATCGCCAAGAAAATGCTCGGATCGAACAAATTAGGCAGCCTCCAACTGTTCCCCAAGAAATGTAGGAGCCTTGTGGCAAGTAAGTTTTGGCTCAAACAGCTATAGTTTTTTATAGTTCACTACCTCACCAATGAAATCAAACGCGATCGTCAACACTGTTGATGCTATTCTTAACCGTGCCACTTCTGGTCAACACATCTCACCAGAAGAAGGAATTCTACTATTAAAACAGACAGAGCCAGCTGTCATCGCAGCCATTCGAGAAACTGCCTCCCAACTTCGCCATCAGCAAGCTGGCGATACCGTTACCTACGTCATCAACCGCAACATCAATTTCACCAACATTTGCGAACAGCACTGTAATTTCTGCGCTTTTCGCCGCGATGAAGGAGAACAAGGCGCATTTTGGTTAGATATAACCCAAATTATTGAAAAAACCAAAGATGCCGTCCAACGAAACGCCACGGAAATTTGTATGCAGGGAGGACTCAATCCCAAAGCCAAAATTAACGGTTCTTCCCTAGATTATTACCTGCAAATAGTCAAAACCATCAAAAACGAATTTCCCCAAATTCACCTCCACGCCTTTTCACCCCAAGAAGTGCAATTTATTGCCAGAGAAGATAACTTAACTTATTTGCAGGTGCTTAGTGCATTGCGGAATGCGGGAGTAGATTCATTACCCGGAACCGCCGCCGAAGTGTTAGACGATGAAGTACGGCGCATTCTTTGTCCGGAAAAAATCAATACCGCCACTTGGCTAGAAATCGTTACAACTGCTCACCGGATTGGATTACCTACCACTAGTACAATGCTTTCCGGTCATATTGAAACGCCCGAACAGCAAATGCGGCATCTAGATTTATTGCGAAATCTCCAACAAACCGCCCTGGACAAAGGATATCCGGCTGGCATTACCGAATTTATCTTATTGCCTTTTGTCGGACAAGAAGCCCCCAAACCCTTGCGTCGCCGAGTCGGAAGGGATCAACCAGTTTTAGCAGATGCCTTGTTACTAACAGCCGTAGCGCGGATTTTTCTGGGCAATACGATCGTCAACCATCAGCCAAGTTGGGTTAAACTCGGTCTGGACGGTGCAACTCAAGCTCTTACTTGGGGTTGTAATGACATTGGTGGCACTCTCATGGAAGAGCATATTACAACAATGGCCGGAGCTAAAGGCGGTACTTGTATGGAAGTAGAAACTTTGTGCAATGCCATCTCTTCTCTAGGGCGTCCTTACCAACAAAGAGATACCCTATATCACCGAATTCAGCCATTAGTTATTAGTCATTAGTTATTGGTCATTTGATAAAATTTGGTGACTTTTTTAATATTGACAGTGGAGTGACTGATTACCAATTACCTTTTGGCTCGTGCAACTTAAAATCTCAAATCAAAGACCGGTTAGCCGATGATTAAAGACAAAAAAGCATCCCATTTCATTACATTGGGAGCTAGTGCAGTTTTAATAGGTGGCGGCGTCGCTGCTTACTGGGTACTCAGCCAAAGACAGCTATCATCGGGGAATTTACCCGCAGGCGCTAACTTAGTTCCTCAAGATGCCTTGCTGACGCTTTCCATCTCTGTAAAACCCGAACAATGGCAGCAATTCCAACAGTTTGGCACTCCAGAAAGCCGAAGAGCTTTCGAGCGAACTTTGACTAGTTTGCGCGATCGCTTTCTCACCCCCAACGGCTACGATTATCAAAGAGATATCCAACCTTGGGCAGGCAAAGAAATAACCTTTGCCTTTTTGTCCCAGCCAGTCCCAGAAGGTAAACTCACTCAACAATCATCTCCCAGCCCATCACCAAAACCCGAACCAGTTCAACAATCAGTCGTCATGGTATTGCCGATTGACAATCCCCTACAAGCAAAGCAAGTATTAGAACAACCCAAAAACTCCCTCAAACAAACCAATTGGACTGACCGTACTTATAAAGGCATTGAAATAAAAGAGGTTAAACAAAATCCCACCGAAAATTACTCGGCCACCGTAATAGATCGACGATTTTTAGTCATCACCACCGATCCTAAAACTACTAATAAAGTAATCGATACCTATCTTGGTAACCCATCTTTGGCAAACATTCCAGGCTATGCCCAAGCAGTTAATAAAGTTAAGACGAATCAGCCTTTTGCCAAACTATATGTCAACATTCCCCTCGCGGCTGCCGTTGCTAAAAGCGGACAGCAATCACTTTCCCCGCAAGCTTTAGCCCAACTTCAGCAACAACAAGGTTTAGCTACCACAATTTCTTTAGAATCAGATGGAATCCGATTTAAAAATATTTCTTGGCTTAAACCAAATAGCCAGAAAAAATACCAAGTAAAAAACGAAGCTGGCATAATGCCTAAACGCCTGCCATCCGATACATTAATGATGATGTCTGGCGGTAATTTAAAACAATTTTGGCAAGATTACGTACAAGGAGCCAACTCAAATCCTATTACCCCCTTCAAGCCCCAAGATTTGAGAAATATCATCAAAAATTTTACTAATCTAGATTTAGATCGGGATTTAATTAGCTGGATGGGTGGCGAATTTTCTCTATCTTTAATACCATTTCCCGAAGCATCAAAAGCAGACTCCCCATCTCTCAGTTCCGGTGCGGGAATGGTATTTATGGTAAAAGCCAGCGATAAAAAAGCGGCTGAGAAATCTTTGGATCGCCTTGATGAATTAATGAGAGATAAATACAATTTTAAGGTTGAAAAAACTAAAATAGGCGACCGCCCGGTCGTTAACTTATTTTCTCCATCTCAAGGCTTAAAAATGACTCACGGTTGGTTAGATAATAACGTAGCGTTTTTAGGCTTAGAAGCCCCAATTAACAATGCCATCATTCCCCAACCAAAATCAACTCTCGCTGACAATGAAAAATTCAGAAATATAGTACCCTTAGAGTTAAATCCTAACAACGGTCACTTTTTTATTGACATCGATCGTCTCGGCATAGATAGAACAGCCAGCCTCTTGAGTTTCTTGTTTAGACTCTCGCCCGATCCCAGCACTCAAAGAATACTCAGAAGTCAAATCGATCCCATTCGCGCCATCGGCGTTACCGCCGCCGTCAAAGACGAACGAACCTCTCGTTTCGATGTTTTTGTTCAATTCAAGAAAAGTGGGAGTTAAGGGCTAGGGGAAAGGGGAGCAGGGGAGCAGGGGGCAGGGCAAAAGGGAAAGATTGTACAGAGCAGAGAATAATTGCTTTGAATTCTGATTCCTGAGTTCTGACTCCTGAATTCTGACTCCTGAGTTCTGACTCCCGAATTCTGACTCCTGAATTCTGAATTCTGACTCCTGACTCCTACCCTAATTTAACTGTCCCAGCTTAGAACGATCGCCCTGTAAGATACAAAGTTGACTCTTAAAAACGACTGGGGAGAACACTATTATGGATCTGGTTGCACTCCAGAATTGGCTGGATAACGCCAGTTTTGCGGTTTTATTCATTACCATGCTGATTTACTGGGCGGGGGCGGCTTTTCCTAGCATTCCCTATCTACCAAATTTGGGAACTGCTGGTATGGCGATCGCTAACATGAGCATAGCTGCTTTACTAGGCGCTCGGTGGCTGGAAGCAGGCTACTTTCCCTTAAGCAATTTGTACGAATCCTTATTTTTCCTGGCTTGGGGTATCACCGCCGTCCATCTAATTGCGGAAAACATGAGTCGCAGCCGTTTGGTGGGCGCTGCTACCTCACCCGTAGCAATGGGCATTACCGCTTTTGCTACCTTAACCCTACCGACTAATATGCAGTCAGCAGAACCTTTAGTACCTGCTCTCAAGTCTAACTGGCTGATGATGCACGTTAGCGTCATGATGCTCAGTTATGCGTCTCTGATGGTAGGTTCTTTGTTAGCGATCGCATTTCTCATCGTCACTCGCGGCAAAAATATCGAACTACACGGTAGTTCCGTCGGTACGGGCGGCTTTCGCAACAACCACTATCAACTGCGCCGTTCCGGAACTTTAGTTACCGAACCCGCCACCGCCATTACGCAATCCACAACACCCCCCATCGAAAGTAACGGCAGCACCAAAACCGCCGTCCTCAACTTAGTAGAAACCAAACCAGCACAAAAAATCGCCACATCCGAACTACTCTCCCCCCAACGCCTCAGTCTGGCGGAAATTCTCGATAACATCAGTTACCGCATCATCGGATTAGGATTTCCCCTTCTCACCATCGGTATTATCGCTGGTGGCGTTTGGGCAAACGAAGCTTGGGGTTCGTACTGGAGTTGGGACCCCAAAGAAACTTGGGCGCTAATTACCTGGCTGGTGTTTGCTGCATATCTCCATGCCCGCATTACTCGTGGCTGGCAAGGTAGGCGTCCTGCCATTTTAGCAGCTACTGGCTTTGTAGTTGTCTGGGTTGGTTATCTA
>CAZJJR010000133.1:7157-16038 GCA_964546365.1 uncultured bacterium
GGTTAGTCTATCATCAAAAGCTAACCGCTTACTTTTTGCAAACTGATGGAAAATTCAACTCAATTCTAGAGTATTTTAAATATTAAACCCGCATGGTATTATTAAGAACCGAAAAAATCAAATCATGATTACAATCGTGCTTGTTGATGACAGTCCTACCGTCAGGACAATGGTTTCAGAGTTACTCAAAAGCAAGGGCATCAAAGTTGTTGAGGCGGCTGATGGCATCGAAGCAATGGAAAAAATACAGACTAGCTCTCCTGATTTAGTAATTACTGATATAGTCATGCCCAGAATGAACGGCTACGAACTTTGCCGTTGGGTAAAAACTCACTTTAAAGACCGAGATATACCTGTAATTATGTGTACCAGTAAGAGCGAACAATTCGACCATTATTGGGGTTTGAAACAAGGTGCCGATGCCTATATAACAAAACCTTTTCAACCAGCCGATATGCTGCAAGCTATCAAAAAATTGATCAGAAGGTAATTCCTTATACTGATAATCAAAATAAGTATAGTTGATTTGTTATTAATCATACTATTAATCAATAATCTATTAACCTAACTTTCATAATATATTTTAACCTCTAAGCACTATAAAACATAAAATCGATTGACTAGTAAATCTCCTTGGACACCGCTACACGCTCAGTTGCACCGAACACTGAAGCAAAGGAAATTATTACCAAAAAACCAATCTATATTAATAGCTGTCTCCGGCGGTCAGGATTCTCTTTGTTTAAGCAAATTGTTATTAGATTTGCAAGACAAATGGCAATGGAAATTGGCAATTGCCCACTGCGATCACCGCTGGCGTACTGACTCGGAAGCCAATGCGAAACACGTAGAAGAATTAGCCAAAAATTGGCACTTACCGTTCTATTTGCAAACAGCTAACCAAGTTTTGAGCAGTGAAGCGCAGGCGCGAGAATGGCGTTATCAAGCTTTAAGTAGAATAGCCGAACAATACAACTACCAATATATAGTTACCGGACATACTATGAGCGATCGCGCCGAAACTCTCCTTTACAACTTAACTCGCGGTACTGGCGCAGATGGCTTGCAAAGTCTTACCTGGTATAGAAACCTTTCTAATAATTTACAATTAGTACGTCCGTTACTAGAAATTAGCCGCACCCAAACAGCCCTATTTTGCCAAGACTTCCAAATCCCGATTTGGGAAGATTCTACCAATCAGGAATTGAAATACGCCCGTAACCGCATTCGCCAAGAAGTAATCCCATATCTGCAACAACACTTTAACCCGCAAGTAGAACAAGCCTTAGCCCAAACAGCCGAACTTTTAAGAGCAGAAGTAGAATACTTGGAAGATGTTGCTCGCCAGATGCTTCAACGAGCAATTAGCAAGGACGAAGAAGGGATGAAATTGAATCGCTTGGAATTGCGTAGCGTACCCCTAGCTTTGCAACGTCGGGTAATCCGACAATTTCTCCAACAAGCTTTGGGGATCGCGCCTAATTTCCAGCAAGTAGAAAAAGTAACCGCCTTAATTTTAGCTCCTAATCGCTCTTGTACCGATCCTTTTTCCGGAGGTGCGATCGCCCGAGTAGAAGGAAACTCGATCTGCGTGAGGTAATTTCAAGTTACAGCGCTTTCCAGGTTAATGCGGTACATAGAAACCCGGTTTCTCGAAGAAACCGGGTTTCTATCTTGTACTTTATGTAACTGGAATCTGCTGTAAAAGTAAAACTAACGATCGCCTACTAATAACTCAAGTTGCTAGTTATAACAATTAACTTAAGAGCCTGAAAACCAGAATCCAGAATTAAAAACCCTTTTTCCTGCTGAATTCTGGATTCTGAATTCTGGATTCTGGATTCTATGTTTTTAAACTCCAGAAGATACCAATTCATTCTGTAAATGACTGGGCATGATATCGTAAAAGATTTTTCGCATCTCAGCAATGGCATGGTGTTGATAATCACCAGTTTCCTGCATTTGACTTAACACGCCCGTCATCTCCTCAAGCTTCTGCTGCAACTCGTTAAGTTTATCTTGAAGCGGCTGTAGCATCTCTTCATAAAGCTTGATTCGACCCCAAGTTTCCGCCACTGACGCCCGCTGACTTTGCAAATTTTGTTCGCTTACAAGCAATTCTTGGCGTTGATTTTGTTGGTCTTGAGTTTGAGCATCGATCATGCTTTGAGCTTGCTGAATGCTAGAGCGCGTTTGTTCGATTTCTCTTTCCAGCTTTTGCAGTTCCTCCGCTTGTTGTTGCCGAGAAGCGCCTAACTGGTTCAGCGCAGGGCCTAAATCGATTTTTTGGTTATCCGAACCCATCGTACTATCTGGGATTCCTTGGCGACGCCGCCACACCCTGAGATGCTGAGTAAAAGTTTCTTCTAACTCCCGCAGAGTATTGCGTTGGCCCACCAAAGTTTCCTCTAGCATTTGATAGCGGTCTTGCTCATCGGCTAATTCAGCTTGTAAACTTTGGCGATCGTAATCGCTCACATTCTGTAACTTTTGGCGCAGTTCGGCAATTGCTTGGCTCTGTAATTCCAGTTCTTCTTCCTGATCGCTCACAAAGCGTTTGGCCTTTTCCAACTCCTGCTTGCGATTTTGGACGATCGCCTGAAGTTCTCCTATCGGCATTCGATCGAGAGCTTCCAAATCCACTTGCTGACCGATCTTCACATCCGATGACATCGCCGCGATCCGTTGCACTTGTTGCAAGATATCTTCTTGATTTCGCAACTGCATACTCAGATTGCGAGCGTAATCTTGCTTGAGCAGCAAAGCATTTTGCTGTGCCTTTAACTCCGAACGAGCTTGAGCCAAAGTTTCCTGCGCCTGCTGCCATTGTTGCCAACGACTCTCGATATTGCTGCTTTGGCTATCCACTCGCTCCTGCAAAGTTTTCGCAGAAGCTCTTTGTTGTTCCAATTGCTGCCAATGTTGCTCTAGCAAAGCTTGTTTTTGCCCGACTAGCGCCAAGGCTGTACCCAGCTGCTCCTGGATTGGTTGTGGAGTGGTAATAGCCTCGTAAATTCGATTGAGTAATTCTTGTACTCGGCGCGATCGATCGTCATCTAAAGTTGCTTGTGGTTGATATTGAGCCTCCAGTTCCCTAACCTTTTCCTGTTCGCCCCGCAAGTGAGACCAAGCGCCCTCTAGTTCTTGACGGTTGCGTTCGATTTCCTCCTTCAGTCGTTCCGCTTCCTCGCGAGAGCTATCGATTTCCTGACGCTGCTGCTCCAGCCGCTCGAATTCTCCCTCCATCCCTTCTAGCTGCTCTTGTTTCGCCTGGATTTCCATTTCCCGGCGATTCAGTTCTTGCGCCTGATAAGTTAGGGATTCCTTCCACTGTTCGATTTCTTCTTCTTTATTTTTATATTTTTCTTGTTGGCGGGAGAAATTTTGCAAAATCGGAACCAAATCCCGCCCCGGCATTACCCGTTGCACCTGTCGATTCTGACTCAGTTCGACTAGCACGACTACGCCGTTCTCATATTTATTAGCTTCTTCAGGAGGAGCGGCTACTGATTCCTCACCGGGTACTGCACTCCAGCTTTCCCCCCGCTGGCAAGCCAGCAGCTTGAGTTCAGCTTTGCCAGCACCAAAAACACCTTTGCTTTTTTGTACTTCTGCTAGATACAGCACACCGATTATCCTCTTGATGAGTATGCAAGCCCGATAGGTAGGCTAAACTTTCCCCAGATAAATTTTTAATTTGTTTGCCTAAACCCAGTTTAGGCAGACCGGATATTTAAAACAATCTGAACTTCTTTGTCAACTGAGACTTGATATATGGAACCACAAGTTAACCCTCTTTTGACACCTTCCCGCATAAACGATGGGGATTCTTGGTTCAAAGAGCGCTCATTTCTAGACTTGTTGCCAAATCTGGAGCGAGGCAACCCCTGCCCCAAGCGTGAGTTCCCGCAAGCTCTACGGTACTTAAATAATCTTAACCAATCCGCCCCTCAAGAAGTGGGATCGGTATAGCTCACTCCTTAAGCTTTGGAATTTGCTACCGGGAAAATGCGAAAATTATTCATAACCAGCTTAGCTAGAAGAATTCACAAAGCAGCAGTTGTTGGCAGCTACGTTAAATTTTAACCTAGACTAAATACGTCTAGATTTCCTTTTATGTTTTTACCTTAAAACTGTTTTTAGGAGAGCGCTATAGTTCCATGCAGGGAACGTTGAGTGAAATTGATATCCGCAGTATTCTGCAACTAATCGAGTTAGGTCAGCGAACGGGCTATCTGGAAGTAGAGGCGTTCGGTGGCGAACGCATTTATTACCGAGACAGCAAAAAACGCCAAAAAGAACTATTTTGGATTGTATTTTTCCTAAATGGTCAAATTGCTTATGCTACCAACAGCGATAATAGTTTATCGCGCTTACGCGACTACGTGCGTCGTTATAAAATAGACACTGCTTTAGATAACGCGAGCGTTCCTTCCATCGCCACGATCAACGCTCCCGAATACGGCTATCTGTGGAACTTGCTAGAAACCCACGAGCTTACTCCCGCCCAAGGGCGCAGCATTATTCAAAACATGGTACACGAGACCCTGTTTGACCTGCTGAGCTTGCGGAACGGTTCTTTTATTTTTGAAATTGGCCCTGCATTGGAACCCCAATTGACCACTTTAGAAATTGGCCCTCTGGTTACCCAAATCATCAAACAGGTACAAGAGTGGAAACAATTTCATCCCCACATCCAATCACCGGATCAATGCCCGGTGATTGCCGATCCTGCTCAATTAAGTCAAAAGTTACCTCCAAATACTTTTAAAATTCTCGATCGCTGGGCAGACGGGAAAACTTCTATTCGGCAAATGGCCCGCTATTTGAATCGAGATATCCTACCAGTCGCAAGGGCAATTTATCCTTATGTCAAAAAAGGTTGGGTACAACTACTTTATCCCTCCTTTGCCGCACCTTCTCCCAATCTAGAGTTAACGCCATCAGAGCCAACTGGTACCCCTCGCGTTGTCTTTATCGATGATGGAGTAGCTACTTGTAAAGCCGTCGAGTATACCCTCAGACAGCACGGTTACGAAGTTGCTGCCATCAGCAATCCTCTAAAAGCGCTCTCCTTGGTTTTCCAAATCAAGCCAGACTTGATTTTGTGCGACATCGCCATGCCCGAACTCGATGGATTCGAGATCTGCGCGATGTTGCGCCGTTCTACGGCTTTTCGCCAAACACCGATCGTCATGTTAACAGGCAAAGATGGTTTTATCGATCGAGTAAAAGCTCGCATCGTAGGAGCTAATGACTACCTAACCAAACCGTTTGGCGACAGTGAATTATTGATGCTTGTAGAGAAATACGTTGGCCCTAGCGACCCCGCCGCCGCTCCCTCTCCCCAATTATCTTTTGATGAGTTAGAAGAGGAAATATCACGAGTGGATAGTCCTAGTGTTACTCCTTAAGAGCAAGCTGTCGGAGACTTTTTAGCAAGACGAGCAAGAATCAAACTGATGGGTACTTCTGTCGTTCTGCACTAGCTACCGAGAAACCCGAGGTTACTGTTGAATCCATACCAGTTGATGTAGAGGGTGGGTGAATGGCACTCCCCAGTTAATGTAACTTGTCTAACCTTTGCGGATTCATCCCTCGATTAGACAACCGCTAGAATCACCTTCGCTGTCTTCAAGGTGAGTGTCAACTAGTAATTGTACACTATCGGTATTGGATAGTATGGGGGATACCTCAGTCATTAACAAACACAAAACAAATATTTCAACTGCCCTGGAGCCTTACCCTTAATGAAAATATAAATCAGATCATCAGGTAAAACTTATGAGTATAGTTCTGGTTGTAGAGGACAGCGTAACTCAACGAGAAATGATTTCAGACCTCCTGAAAGGGAGTGGATTAAACGTGACCGTAGCTAGCGATGGAGTGGAAGCACTAGAAGCTATTCAGGGTCGTTGTCCTGACTTGGTAGTTTTAGATATCGTGATGCCTCGGATGAACGGTTACGAACTATGCCGTCGCCTAAAAGCCGATCCCAAGACCCAAAATGTACCAGTTGTCATGTGTTCTTCTAAAGGAGAAGAATTCGATCGCTACTGGGGCATGAAACAAGGAGCAGACGCTTACATAGCCAAACCATTTCAGCCCACAGAACTGATTGGAACGGTCAAACAATTGTTACGAGGATAACTATTAGGCCAAAATACTTGGTAAACCACCCCATAACTGACCGAGTAATCTCGTTTCTCTGGAAGTTTGCTACAAATAGGCTGATGCTCCCCATGTGGAGACGCAGCCGATGCGGAGATCGATACTGTAGCAATATTTTAGAGAATTGATATAAAACAGACAACTGAGAAAGGACGAGGATATTATGGTTGGAAATCCGGACTTTTTAACTGGCAGAGGTCAAGATCAGGCTCCGGAATTCCAGGAATTAGAAAGCCCTGAAGGTGAGCTACACCTGAGATTTTACGTTGCTTCCGGTATGGAACTGGCACTGCCAGCCACAGGTATCCGAGAAGTAGTATCCCAGGCACCAGATCGAATTACTCCCATTCCGAATGCGTCTCCTTTGCTTTTGGGAACTCTAAATTTTAGGGGAAGGGTAATTTGGGTAGCTGACCTGGGTCAGTTTCTGGGAGACCCAGCCCCTTTAAATACAGACCGACCGGAAATACCCGTAATCGCAGTCGAAGATCAAGACACCATGTTAGGGTTAGCAGTTGACCAAATTGTCGGCATGGACTGGCTGGATGTGGACTTAGTTCAAATACCAAACAACGTGCCAGATAGTATGGCCCCTTTCCTCCGGGGTGAGTGGGTGTTAGATGCTCAAAGCAATCAGTGTCTGCGTCTGTTAGATCAGGTAGCAATTCTGCGGTCGGCTAGGTGGGCAGCATAATAAAAGAGAAATTAAAAATTAAAAAGGTAAAATAAACTTTTAATTTTTAATTTTTAATTTTTAATTTTTTGGGAGGAGGCAAATGGCATCCAGTACGGATTATGCACAAAAATATCAGCAGGCTCAAGCGGCTTATATGCAGGGAAATTATGAGGAAGCCTCGACCATAGTCGATCGCCTTCTCAATGATTTTCCGGAAGACCCTGGGATACGCCTGCTGCAAGGTCATATTTACTGCGGTATGCAGCATTATGACGAAGCACGAGAACAATATGAGTTAGTGCTGGGTTTAACCACTGAATCCGAGTATATTGATTACGCTAACAATGGTTTAGAGTACGTCAATCAATGTCTGGGATCGGGAAACTCTGGTACGGAACCGGAAGAACAAGAATTTGACGAAAACGATACTTACGCTCTCGATAGTTCTGACTTTTCCGACGAAATTGAAAATAACTGGCAATCACCAGAATATAACGATACAAACGGTAGTAATGGGCTGTCTTTAAATGGTTTAGATTTAGATGACGTTGACGATACGTATCAGCCTCAGTACCAACAACCATTCGATAATCCTTTTGCCTCGTCTGACAATTCCTATAATGACCAATCATTTTCAGATGAAGCAACCGCTTTTACCGATCCGTTTGCCTCGTCTGGGTCTGGAAGTTATGCTCCAGAAGATTCCTCGTATTATGAGGAATCTTCTGGGGAATCCGACCAGCAATGGTTGTCAATGGAAGAAAGCCAAAATTGGCAAAATTATGCGGAAGATGGCTCTCAAAATGGTGCTGATTTTGCGAATTACAACTATCAGGAAGAAAACCTGGATTACCCGGTAGAAGAGTACGAAGCGACATATACTCCGCCAGAACAGGAATCTTATTTTGACGATTCGCCATTACCAGAAATGCCCCGTTCTGGTAGTAAGGGTTTAGATCGATCGGATTCCGATTCTAATTACTTCCGCCGTCCGGTAACGGATGATGAAACAATTTTATTAGGCGGAGAAGATTCATACCCGATGCCCGGTCAAACGGGCAATTCTAGATGGAATAGTCCGACCGAGCAAAATGGCTATAGTGCCGAAAATAACTTTGACATGGATGGGTTTAACGTTGCTTTTGATGAAGGCAACCACAATCATTCGGGTTCGGCGACGGGGGGAGGACAAGGAGCGATCGGCTTTTTAGAAGAATTCGATGAATTTGATGACGATTTAGGAAATATTCCTAATTTTGAGAACATCGACGATTCGTCTGGTTTTTCCACACCTACTAAAGGCAGTACTTCCGGATTTGGTTCTATATCAACAACGGGGCCGAGTACTAACAGTAGCATCACCTCGGATTTTGGCGATACTGGCGATCGATCGGCTTTTGGCGATGTTGATATCTTTCCGGCCAGCGAGCCACCGATTTTCGTTCCCCAACCGGATACGAAGAATATCGAGCCGAACGTCACCGTCGAACAAGGTTGGCTGGCTTTCTTTGAAAATGCTTCCCTCAGCCAGAAAAGATGGATTACCGCCGGTTTGGTAGGTACTTTCTCCGCACTCGCCGTAGCTGCCGTCAGCATGAGCAGCCAAGCCCTCTTTAAACCTAATAATAAAGAAGCGCTCGCTCAAATGCAGTTGACTGGTTTGGCAATGGCTGGGGTAGCGGGAGTTTTCAGTTTTGGCGCTTCCTTGGTGGTGGGAGGGCTGGCAGAAAAACACATTCGGCGCGCGGCTTCTAACTTGCGAGCTCAGTTCGATTCGGTTTCTCAAGGCAACTTAAGCGTCCAAGCGACGGTTTTTTCCGAAGATGAAATGGGAAAACTGGCGGCTGGTTTCAATCAGATGACTCGCATCATGATGACTACTACCAGCGAGGCACAACGGAGAGCGGAAGAACAAGAGCAAGCCAAAGAAGATTTGCAACGTCAGGTAATTAGATTGCTCGATGATGTGGAAGGCGCTGCTAGAGGTGACTTAACCGTGCAGGTAGAAGTGACCGCCGATGTTTTGGGCGCGGT
>CAZJJR010000134.1:0-14046 GCA_964546365.1 uncultured bacterium
AAAAACACTTCCTGCTCAACAGTTTCTACCGATAAAAGTTGCAAACGCGGCGCTAGTTCGGGTAAAAATCCCGCCCCTCCTACTGGCGTGGGTGCTTCCCTACCACCTAAAATCAGGGGGCAAACCGTCAGCCACAACTCGTCTAACAAATCAAACCGTAGCAGGGATGCCACTAATTCGCCACCACCCAAAACCGCCAAGCGTGTCAAACCTAGCTGGCTTAATTCTGTAAAAGCCGTTACCCAGTCAATGCCGTTTTCGGTGGTTTTTGCGATCGCGATTCGCTCGAATTCCGGTCGATTTTGCCAAAAAGCGGCTCCATCGGCAGTAGTGAGCAACCAGCGAGGTACTGGTTGCTGAAAAAAACGCAATCCAGAATCGATCTGGCCCGAACGGGAGCAAACAATCTGTACTGGTTGAGGCGGTTTGTTTTCTCGTTCTCTTTGTTGCAATAAATTGCGATCGGCAATACTCAGTGTAGTTCCGTAAGCGCGTAAAGTTCCCGCACCAAATAATACTCCATCAGCTAAAGCAATTTGTTTTTCCAGATGAGCTTTATCAACTAGCGAACCAAACCGTGCAGGCGACCTTTTACGATCGGCAATCTTGCCATCAGCAGTCATTGCTAGCACGACAGTGGTATGGGGTCGATTTTTCACCAATTTAGAATGTTTGTTTTGTTTAAAGGTTACTGGTATCGATCTTTTGAATATTGGAATCGGACTCTTGGTTAGCTGGCCTTAGCGACTAGCTATTGGTATTAATAATTTATTACCAAAAGATGAGGCTTTTCTAGTGAATTTTCTATAATTATGTTTATCTATCGTTGTAAACAAGACCATTGGTAGCGGGAGGTAAAGATCGATCTCCAAGCACGCCATCTTTCCACAGTCGTGGCGGTCTTGTCCTCGATCGATGATGCGGTTATCCGCGCCTTTCTGGTTCGCATCACAAGCTAGAGATTGTTTATGGCTAAGCCAAGTCAATTTTCGATTCCTCCCATTTTGCGATCGCTCTTCTTGGGTCAGTTCATGGCTAAGCCAGGTCAATCTTCTTTTCGTCGCATCCTGCTATCCCGGATTTTGCTCCTCAGCATACCAGTTTTACTCCTGGGGCAGTACGTGATTTATAAAAAGGGACGCTCTACCCTATTGGAAACAGCCCGTCAAAATTTGACGGAAAGCGCCATTAGAAAAGGAGAAAGCATTCGTACCTCCATTCAAGCCTTAGAAGCTAACTTACTGACAGCCAGCCAAACTACCACCGTCAAATCCGGATCGCCCCAAGCCGTACAACAGTTTTTCCTACAACTAGAAAAACAATTACCCATCCACACTGCGTGTATTCAACTAATTGACATACAGACAGGTCAACCGAGCGTTAGTACTTGTGGAAATCGGGCGATCGCTTCCATACCAAATAATCTATGGCCCCAGCAAGAAAACCAGTTTACCCCTGAATTATCCAATATTTTTATTTCCACTCTCCTACCATCTAAAAATTTTGTAAATAATCCTCTCCCACCGCTTAAAAATAATCCAAACGCTCAACTAGATTTATTTCTAAGCGTACCTGTTTATGATAATTCCGGTCTGTTGCGCTATGCCTTAACTATGCAATCAACCTTAGCACAACAACAATTTGATAAACCCGGTTCTTTAGCTGGTTATACAGTAATTATCGACCAAGATGGCACTATTTTAGAGCATCGAATTCCTGATTTGGTAGGCAAAAATATTTATCAATTAGAAGATAACGAACGATTGAAAACCCTCATGAAGAATGCTCTGGCTGGGGAAAAAAATTTTCTCCACCTATTTGCTTTTGAAAAAAATGGTGGAGAATCTTTAGCCGGCTATACTGCTATTCCCAGTCCGATTAGCAAAAATCAAAACCATCAGTGGGTAATCTTAGCGGTTTCTCGCCTAGATAACGCTTTGTTTGGCTTGGGAGAAATTCAACAAGTTTTATTCAATTTAATTCTCTGGTTGATCGCCGCCAATCTACTCGCAACTCTTTATTTGTCTCGCGATTTAGCCCGTCCTTTAGAGCGGCTAGAAGATTATGCTTTGAGCGTGCGGGATGGTAAATCTATATCTAAAGTACCTCATAATTTTAAAATCAAAGAATTTAATGAATTGGCTGATTCTCTTGACAGCATGGTAGAGCGATTAACAGCTTGGGCAGAAGAATTAGAAAGTGCCTGGAAAGAAGCACAAGCAGCCAATCAACTCAAAAGTGAATTTCTTGCTAATACTTCTCATGAGTTACGAACTCCCTTAAACGCTATTATTGGCTGTATCCGATTAGTAAAAGACGGATGCTGTGATGACAGAGAAGAAGAATTAGAATTTTTACAGCGAGCAGATGATGCGGCCATTCATTTACTTAACATTATTAATGATATTTTAGATTTGTCTAAAGTAGAATCAGGTACTTTATCAGTAGTGTTAGAACCTATAAATTTGTCATCTCTTTTACAAGAAGTCATTGATTTACAGAAAGTCCAAATTAATCAAAAAGGTTTGCAATTACTTTGGTCTATTCCCACAGAACTAATCGCCGTTCAAGCCGACCCTGCCAAGTTGAAACAAGTTTTAATTAATGTAATTGGCAATGCAATTAAGTTTACCGATCGAGGAAGTATTACTATTTCTATAACCAGGCAAGAAGACTTAGCAATCGACCATAATGGTAAAGCTTCTTTTATAATGGTAAAAGTTAAAGATACGGGAATTGGTATCGCTCCCGATCAACAGAAAAAACTTTTTCGCCCCTTTGTGATGGCTGATGGTACGAGAACTCGTAAGTACGGGGGAACGGGATTGGGATTGGCAATTTCCCGCAAACTTATGGAACTGATGAATGGCTCGATTACTTTATATAGTGCTGGTAACGATCTTGGCACGACAGTTGAAATTACCATGCCTTTAATTAATCCGTCTCGGTTAATGTCCGAAGCTGAAAGTTCAGCTAGAAATATTTTACCTCACTGATCGCGATCGGGATAACAAATCCCGAATTTAAACTTCATTTTTATGAAGTAATTTTAGGTGGCTTAGCGATAAGCTGTCAAAGGGAAATTTAAAGATAAAAACTATTTTGAAATTTGATGTTAAGATTGGTGTTGCCAAGCTAAGAACATTCAAACTAAACTAATTAAACTTCAACCAAGTAGTATAAAAATTAACTAAGTAATCAGTATGGTAGTTGAAGATACTAAAACAGTTAGCTACAGCTAGCGAAACTGCGCTTAACCCCTAGACTCTCCATAAAAACAGCCATTTATCAACAAAAAGCTATATTTATGCGGGGGAGAAGGTTAGCAACTCTTTTTGGATAGATTTGAGAATGCCAAAAATGGATTAGTATCAGGTCACCAGTCAAATTCAAGCTCAACAGAAGCAGCTAGTTACATGGATACTAGAATAACGTCAGGAGGTCAGCTACATTGAAAAAGAATTGATTTGGCCAGTTTTTGAGCTATTTACCGAGTAAAGTATTATTTTGATAAAATCACGAATTTAAATGAACAGGCTACACAATGAGTAGCAATCAAAGTGGAGAAATTCAAGAAAATATTTTAATTGTTGACGATACTCCAAACAATTTGCGTCTTCTATCGACTATGCTAGCCGAACAAGGATATAAAGTTCGCAGTGTAATCAATGGCAAAATGGCATTAACGGCAGCGCAAGCAGCGCCCCCAGATTTGATTTTGTTAGATATTAATATGCCTCAGATGAACGGCTATGAACTTTGTCAAAAATTAAAATCGATTGAAAAAACCTGTGAAATTCCCGTTATTTTTATCAGCGCCCTTGATGAAGTATTAGATAAGGTAAAAGCTTTTTCAGTGGGCGGAGTAGATTATATTACTAAACCTTTTCAATTAGAAGAAGTATTAGTTCGCGTACAGAATCAACTAGCTCTCCGTCGGTTATCTAAAAGATTACAAGAACAAAATGCTCTGCTGCAACAAGAAATTCACGAACGTAAAGTTGTGCAAGCTGCTTTGGAAAAAGCAAATCAAGAATTAGAACGCCTTGCTACGCTAGATGGATTGACTCAGGTAGCTAACCGTCGGCGGTTTGATGAATATTTACTGCAAGAGTGGCGACGGCTGAAAAGAGAGCAGAGTTGCTTGTCTTTAATTATGTGCGATGTAGATTATTTTAAATGTTTTAACGATACATACGGTCATCAAGCAGGAGATGATTGTTTGAGAAAAGTTGCTCGAGCAATTTGTAAAACTGTTAAGCGTCCGGCAGATTTAGTTGCTCGTTATGGGGGAGAAGAATTTGCGATCGTTTTACCGAATACTCCTCTGGAAGGCGCAATTTTAATAGCCCAATTTATGCACGAATCTATTGAAGAACTAAAAATACCTAATTTCCATTCTTCAGTTAGTCAATATGTCACTTTAAGCGTAGGCGTTTCTAGTACTATTCCAGACTGCCATCATACACCTGAAGATTTAATTGCCGTAGTTGATAAAGCTCTTTACCAAGCGAAACAACAAGGCAGAAACCAAACGGCTATTCGCCAAAATTTAGACTAAAAATAAAATTTTATAAAACTGATTAATAGTTATTTAATTCAATATTTGAGAAATATTTATCGGTACTCCTCCTTGTTTTAAAGACTCTGTTAGACCTGATAGAATTTGTACCAATTGAGCGCCAATCCAACCAGAAGAAATATTTGAAGGATGGTTTTGAGTAATACAGTTAATAAAATGTTGACAAACTTGTTTGAGGGGTTCTGCTGGTTCTATGGCTACTACTTCACGGTTTTGATTAATTGGATTAAATCGGTTGTTGATTAGCTCGAAAGTTCCATGCTCAATAGTAAGGGGTGATTCTTTTGATAATTCATCAAAAATTAAGCTACCTTCACTACCTGCTACTACTAAACGGCGTTGTTTATCGTTATTTAGCCAGCACAAATGAATAAATACTTGAAAATCATTGGGATAAGTAAGAGTTACCCACACTAAGTCAGCTAAACCTTGTGGTATAGCAACTGGGGAGTCTGAGGCGGCGCTAATTTCTGCGGCTGTTTGTAACCAAACGGTTCCGGAAGCTTGTACTTTGGTTGGTGTCTGGGAAAGCCAACTATTAAATATGCAAATATCGTGAATGGCTAAGTCCCATAAGGCATCTACATCCGATCGCACTGGGCCCAGGTGAGTACGGGCAGCATAACCATAACGCAAGTCCCCTAATATACCTTTGCGGACGATTTCTTTTCCCCGTTCTACTGCGGGATGAAATAAATAAGTGTGATCGATGACTAATTGCCGTTGCTGTTGTTCTGCTAGGCGGCATAGCCGAACGCATTCGTTGGGATCGAGAGTTAGGGGTTTTTCTGCTAGGACGTGGTAACCCCCCTGAAGGGCGTCAGTTACTAGGGTGTAGTGGGTAGAAGCTGGGGTAGCAATGACTACTGCTTCTAATCCGGGCAACTGTCGTATTTTTTCCCAATCGGTGGCTAATATTACATTGTCATTTAATTGATGGCGCGATCGCAAAGCTTGCAAACGATCTAAATTAGGGTCTACTACCGCTACTAAGTTTGTTTGGGGATTTTCTAAGAAGTTTCTGACTAAATGTACGCCCCAGCGTCCAGCACCTAATACAGCTACGTTGATAGTCATTCGATTTTAGTGGTGATTTGTCATTCGTCACTTGTCATTTGTCATTTGTCATTGGTTAGCTATTTTTCCCATAACTAATGACCGATGACTGATGACTAACGACCATTAATATTTTAGGTTTTTATTTTTAATTTCTCAAAAGCTTCTTTAGCAGCAGCTTGTTCGGCAGCTTTTTTGGAGTTTCCTCGTCCGGTTCCCCATTGTTTACCTAGTATTTTCACGATGGCAGTAAAAGTTTGGGGGTAACCGCGAGTAGGTTTGAGTTCCTCCACTTGATACTCTGGCAAAACCTTATATTCGCTTTGGGTAAATTCTTGGAGAGCAGCTTTATAATTACGACGAGCCGGGTCATTGCGAATTTCAATGGCAAATTTTTTTAGGTGGGAGTCTAACCAGGGGCGCACTAATTGCAGACTGCGCGTGCTAAGGTAGAGCGCACCCATGACTGCTTCTATCGCATCTGCCAGTCTAGTTTCTCGTCCCGCCACATCTCCGGCTGCACTTTTATCTAATAGTAAGTAGGTTTCTAGGCCGTAACTATCGGCTATTTGTGCTAGAGTGCGATCGCTCACCAATTCCGCTCTTAAGCCAGAAAATTCACCCACCGTCTCTTCTGGATAAGTTTCCCATAAAAATTCAGCCGTGGCCAACCTTACCACCGCATCTCCCACAAACTCCAGTTGCTCGTAATTAGCTTCTGGTGAAAAAGTAGGATGAGTTAGCGCCAAGTCTAGTAATTGCCACTTAATAGGCCATTTTTCGGGTATCAGCCCCAATTTCTGCACTAAACTTTCTAGTTGCTTTTGACGGCGGTGGTAGACGAGATTCATGAAATAGTTACGAACCTAAAAGGGGATAAAAGAAGTTTTTTTAGAATTCAGAAGTCAGGAGTTTCCCATTCAAAATTTAGTAGACCGTATTCTAAAATCTAAAATCCTCGCATCTAAAATCGATCGAGTGGAGAGAGTCGGACATAAGCCGGGTTCTGTTTTCCGCGCCAATAGCGCAGAAGGCAGTTATCTATCTGGGACGCCTGTTACCAAACGCCTCTAGCGGTTCCTAAAAATCGGAACTGGTAAAAGACCAACCTTAGTTCCTCCACCTTGCTCCCCACCGGGGTTTACCTAGCCAGCGCCTCTCGACGCTGCTGGTGCGCTCTTACCGCACCTTTGCACCCTTACCTTCTGAAGGATGAAGTATAAAGGCTGAAGTCTGAAGTTTTTATACTTTTTCCTTTAGCCTTCATCCTTCATCCTTCAGAAGGCGGTATGTTTCTGTGGCACTTTCCTCACGGTCACCCGCACTGGGAATTACCCAGCAAGTTTGGTCTTTCGGGAGCCCGGACTTTCCTCAGACTAGCTTAAAGCTAATCCGCAACCGCCTCGCCTACTCTCTCCATATCTATTTTAGGTTGGGAAAGGATGCAGGATGAAGTATGAAGGATAAAGTATAAAAGTAAATTATTCGCCTCATTTTCCCATCCCACCATCGGCCTAACTAGGCAAATCAAATTCGTAACAGCTTAGTTTAGTCATCCTTAATAGTGGAAAAGTTCTCAAACCAACCCCGACGCCAGAAAAAGTAAACTAAGCCAAAGGCAGTAAATATCATTAATGCCCAACAACCTAGATAGCCCCATTTCCAATTTAACTCTGGCATATTCCAATTAGATACATCTGTATTAAAGTTCATGCCATACACACCAGCGATAAAAGTCAGGGGAATAAAAATGGATGACATGACGGTGAGGAACTTCATCACTTCATTCATTTTGTTGCTCACTGAAGAGAGATAAACATCCATTAACCCAGAGCTTAATTCCCGGTAAGTTTCTACGATATCGATCACCTGAACGGCGTGATCGTAGCAATCTCGCAGATAAATTCGTACATCCGGGCTAATCAAGTTACTGCCATCGCGAATTAACGTATTAATAGCATCTCGTTGCGGCCAAATAGCGCGACGTAGTTCCAGTAATTCCCGTCTAATTTCATAAATTTTTTCGAGCGTGCGTTTTGAGGGGTTAGTGACTACTTCATCTTCTAACTCCTCAATACGTTCTCCATAGGTTTCTAGTACCGGAAAAAAGCCGTCTACGATCGCATCGAGTAAGGAGTAAGCTAAATAATCTGCTCCGTGTTTGCGAATCGTACCTTTGTTGGTGCGAATGCGATCTCGTACCGGCGCAAAACAATCTCGATCTGGTTCTTCCTGTACTGTCAGTAAATAATGTTTCCCTAAAATAAAACTAACTTGTTCGCTGTAAAAACCGTTGCCTCTTTCTTTTGGCATCACCATACGAGCAATGATGATGAGTTGCGTACCCAAGTCTTCTACTTTGGGACGTTGAGGTACGTTTACCACATCTTCTAAAACCAAGGGATGTAAGTTAAAAATTTTACCGAGCCGCCGCCAAGTATCTTCATTGCCCAAACCCATGATATCCAACCAAGAAACCGATTCGGTATCTAGGTAACTAGCACAGGCGTCCGGCGTTGTATTTGGGATGCGAGTGGCACTGTTCTCGCAATAGTCAATTAAAACAATAATTGGCTGTGCCGCATCTGGGTCGATGCGGAGAGTACCGGGTATACTGCCCGGTTCGTCGTAATTGTAATCAACATAGGATTCATCATCATCCTCTTCGTCGTCAAAAGGTTCTGTAAGTACCTGGGAGGGTGATAAACGTTTTTCTGCCATAGCGCTTAAGTTAGAAGTAAATGAGGGGGATGCCACTCTAGTCGAGTCGGTTCCTTCTAACTCATTATGACCAAAAAAGTCTCGCGTCCCCTCGCTTCATCTGTGGGCCGATCGATTTTAGATTAATCCTACAGATAAATCTGCTTATTCAAGATAAAGTCTTAAGTTGGCTGGTTAAAATCTGTCACCCGATTTTGGTCATTCTAGTGAGATAATTTTGAGAAACTAAATTTTACCAACGTTAAACCATAGCCCTAATGAAAATCGAATCAAGTGAACTAATTAAGATGCGGGGAAGCCTAGATAAAGTAATGATCGAAAATAACTTTTTGCGGTTAGCAGGTTGGGCGGCTGCCAATCACGCAGGTATTATAGAAAGCTTAAAAATTTCCTGGGGAGGTAAAGATTTCACCGAGTTTGAAATGGCTTTGGGTATCAAAAGTCCCGATGTTAAACAGGCTTATCCAGAATTAGAATATGCCCAAAATGCTCGCTTTCGAGTCCTCGTGCCTTTAGACCGACAAAATTACCATCAATTTAAGGATTCTCTAATTACAGTGACTCCAATTTTTCAAAAAGGACGAGGTAGTACTTTGCTACATCTATTTGAACCTTCTCTACCACTACCAGGAGAAGATGATAGCGAATTGTTGAATTGGATAGGTGCTAGTAGCAGTTTTCTGCCTACCGCTCTTGAGTTTCTCAGTCACTTTTTGCAATTAGGAAATCTCCAGCCAACAGATGATGTTTTGGATATCGGCTGTGGTATGGGTCGCATGGCTTATAGTTTAGGCTACTATTTAGCACCTACTGCTAAATATGAAGGGTGTGATATTATGGAACCCTTAATTGAATGGGCTAACCAAAAAATTGCTCCTCGCTTCCCTAATTTTAATTTTCGGCGGGTCGATATTTACAATCAGCTTTATAATCCAAACGGAACTTTGTCAGCGACAGAGTTTGCTTTTCCCTATGAAAATGAAAGCTTTGATTTTGTTTTTCTCGGCTCGGTTTTCACTCACATTCCCGCTAAAGAGGTTCGTCATTACTTAGAAGAAATTCACCGAGTTCTCAAACCTGGTGGTCGTTGTCTGTGTACGATGTTTTTATACAATGAAGAGTCAGCCGCTTTGATCGAGGCAGGTAAAAGCTCTGCTAATTTGGTTTATCAAATTGATGATTATTTTGCTACCAGCGTGGATTTACCGGAACAATTCACTGGATTTAGGGAAAATGAGGTGAGTGACTGGATTCGCGATCGCAATTTGATATGGCAGGCTAAATACTACGGTTCTTGGTGCGGACGCAGCGAGTTCACCAGTTATCAGGATATCCTGGTTCTGAGAAAAGATTGAAAATTCCTAGCAGTCAATAAGCAATTATATGGTGTGGGAATCACCCACCCACATTTTCGTTTACTTAGCAAAACCTTTTTTTATAAATTCAACTTCTTTCTTTAATCCATCGGTATGAATCCATCCTACATATCCACTATATGAACAATTTTCATTATTATCAAAAACATATACGTGATAAACTCTAGCAGCATTAACAACTAGGTGAATTTTACCACTATCGTCTTTAAATTTTACTAATTCTACTGGCTCATCTTTAATATGCAACCTCATCTGATCTTTAGTCATTCCCGGTATAATTTCTAAAAGTTGGATCGCTTTTTGCATCATATTAATGCTGGATTCTTGTTCGGTTTGCTCACCTATAATATTATCTGTAATTAAACGTGCTGTTTTATGACAATGCAAATACCAATCATGAGCATCAGCTACTCCTAAAGCTAAAGCAGCATTTTCATTAACGGTACGTGCCGCTTTTTCTGCTAGATTAGCATCAGTGGAAATATACTCATCTTTGAAAGAGAGATTAACAGATGAATTGAGGTTTAAACTTGCTTTGAGAGGATAAGCAATAATATCTGAAGAATGAATGAGATTAATCCATCGCAAAGCTTCTTTGTGGTAAGTATTGGCAAATTCCTTGATTTTTTCACAACGAACATCTAACATAGTATTCATAAATAAAATTGGCGATGCCATTGTAGTGATACTTTTTAAATAAACCTTTCTTGGCGCATTGGCATCACTTAAACCATGAATCATTGACCGAATATAAAAAGCAGGATCTTTATGGGAAAATCTTTCCGAAAACAAAACATCCCATAAGATTACTGTTCCTAATGAGTGAGCGATAATATGCAGATCGTTTTCGTTTGGATTCTTTTTTAGAAAATCATATAATTGTTGAGCAATCAGCTTTCTGATTTGCGCTCCTCGTTCGGGATTTAAGTAAGTAAAAAAATCTCCTACAAATTTAGAAAGAAACCCTTCTCTAAATTTTTGATAACGAAATATGTCTTGAATATCTACATTAGGGTTTTGCTTTTTAATTTCTTGTAAATCTTGGTGAATCCAGTTCCACATCTTTCCTACATCACTTAAAACATCAGCCCAAAAGCTAGAATAAAAGTGCGGTAATAATTCACCTCTTTTAAGAAATTCTTCTCTAACTAAAAGTTGTAATTCTTCAGCATATTGAATAGTAGGCGTAGCAACCCCATGAATAAAAAATATTAGCATTTTAAAATTTTATCCTCTTGTTTTATAAAATATATAGCGATCCTAAATGAATTGCGAACAATTAAACCCCTCCCAACCCTCCCCTTGGTAAGGGGAGGGCTAGGGTGGGGTTGATTATTTAAATAGGATCGCTATAGATATAGATTTTGCTAGAGTTTAGCATAAGAGATCGAGCTAGGGCAAGATATAAAAATAAGTAAATGTGTTAGTTAAAAAAGCAGCTTGTTCGATCGAACAAGCTGCTTTAATCAATCATCAGTTATTAACTAAATGCAAATGACCGATGACAAATGACAGATGACGGATGACAGGCAATATTACATCATGCCCATGCCACCCATGCCGCCCATGCCACCCATGCCGCCCATGCCGCCCATATCAGGCATACCAGCAGCGGGTTTTTTCTCCGGTTTTTCTACTACTAAAGCTTCGGTAGTTAATACCATTGAAGCAATCGAAGAAGCATTTTGCAGTGCGGAACGAACTACTTTTGCCGGATCGATAATACCAGCAGCAATCATGTCTTCATAGACATCATTGAGAGCGTTATAACCGACATTAAATTCAGTGGTTCTTACTTTTTCCACCACTACAGAACCTTCTACGCCTGCGTTATCGGCAATTTGGCGTAGGGGTGCTTCTAAAGACCTGCCGACGATATCAGCACCGATCTTTTCTTCATCATTCAAATTGTTTTTAATGTCGTTAATTTTGGTGGATAAGTGAATCAAAGTAGTACCGCCACCAGGAACGATTCCTTCTTCGACAGCCGCTTTAGTAGCGTTGAGAGCATCTTCGATCCGCAGTTTACGGTTTTTCAGTTCGGTTTCGGTGGGTGCGCCTACTTTAATTACTGCTACGCCGCCAGCTAATTTGGCAATGCGTTCTTGCAGTTTTTCTTTATCGTAATCGGAGTCGGTTTCTGCTAATTGTTTGCGAATTTGCACGATCCGCTTTTGTACGTCGTCTGCGGTTTCGCCACCAGCTACGATCGTAGTGCTTTCTTTATCAATGGTAATCTTGCGGGCAGTTCCCAGCATTTCTAGAGAAACCGCATCTAAGGTAAGCCCTACTTCTTCCGAAATTAACTGACCGCCAGTGAGAACGGCAATGTCTTGCAGCATGGCTTTGCGGCGTTCGCCAAAACCAGGTGCTTTAATTGCCACCGCATTTAATACGCCTCTGGCTTTGTTTACCACTAAGGTTGCCAAAGCTTCCCCTTCGATATCTTCGGCAACAATCAGTAAGGGTTTGCCTAAACGGGCAACTCGTTCTAAAACGGGAATTAAGTCTTGGATGGAATTGATCTTTTTGTCGGTGAGTAAGATGCGGACATCTTCATATTCCACCGTCATCCGTTCGTTGTTGGTGACGAAATAGGGGGAGATGTAACCGCGATCGATCTGCATCCCTTCCACTACTTCCAATTCAGTAGTCAGAGATTTCGACTCTTCCACCGTAATCACGCCGTCTTTGGTAACTTTTTCCATCGCTTCGGAAATCATTTGTCCGACTTCATCGTCGTTACCTGCGGATACGGTTGCTACTTGTGTAATCGCTGCACCTTCTACTGGCTTAGCGATTGCTTCGATTTCTTTAATCAAAGCAGCTACGGTTTTTTCGATACCATGACGGATTGCCACTGGATTAGCACCAGCAGCTACGTTTTTCAAACCTTCGCGAATCATCGCTTGGGCTAAAACGGTAGCGGTGGTAGTACCGTCGCCTGCTACATCTTTGGTTTTGGAGGCAACTTCGCGGATTAGTTGGGCACCAGTGTTTTCTAGGGGATCTTCTAATTCAATTTCTTTGGCAATAGTGATCCCGTCGTTCACGATGTCCGGTGCGCCGAACTTCTTTTCCAGTACCACGTTGCGACCTTTTGGCCCCAAGGTAATCTTAACCGCATCGGCGAGGGCATTGACGCCCCGTTCTAATGCCCGCCGAGATTCTTCATCAAATGCAACTATCTTTGCCATTTTTTATCTCTTCGCGCTTCCATTAGACAATTTAGCACTCACTGGCGACGAGTGCTAATGAAGTTTGGGGAAAGAGGGAAAAGGGGAAGGGGCTAGGGGCTAGGGGGTAAAGGGGAAATGTTGTGACTCCTAAATTCTGACTCCTGAATTCTGAATTCTGAGTTCTAAATTCTAACTTCACACTTCTTTGTGATCTTTTGTAAATAGCTTGCTGGTATCTAATTTGCTCTACCGGATGAAATAGCACGGCGGCGATCGAGAAAAGGTAACCGTCGTGTTGTTTGGAGAGGAATTTATCGATGACTAAGAGCAAAAAAAGATCGGCTAAAACTAAAAAATGTTCCCATTCATATCATCCGATTTGTTGTATTGTACCGCCTCATATGTTGCGGGAGGTAATTGAACGAGGTAACGCATTACAACGAGCTTGGGCATTTCAAACATTATCGCTTTCAGAAAGAATTCGCGGAAGGCGGGAAGCGTTGGGAAATTTGTTGGGAATTACGCCAGCTGGAGAGAAGCGCCGCACGATTTACGATGCCAAAAATAGTACGGAACTTCCAGGTAAACTAGTGCGGGGTGAAGGAGATCCGCCCAGCCATGACGAAGCCGTTAACGAAGCGTATGATGCTACTGGCGCTACCTATGATTTTTTCCAAAATATTTACGGGCGGAATTCAATTGACGATCGCGGAATGCGCTTAGACTCCACCGTTCACTACGATATTCAATACGATAACGCCTTTTGGGATGGCAGCCAAATGGTTTACGGTGATGGAGATGGAGAAATTTTTCAACGTTTCACTAAATCAATTGATGTGATTGCTCATGAATTAACTCATGGAGTTACTCAACATGAAGCTCGTTTGATCTATTGGGGTCAACCTGGTGCGTTAAACGAATCTTTTTCTGATGTATTCGGTACTTTGGTTAAACAGTGGCTTTTGCAACAAACTGTAGAGGAAGCTGATTGGATTATTGGCAAGGAATTATTTACACCTAATATTGATGGTGTAGGTATTCGATCGATGCAAGCACCGGGAACGGCATATAACGATCCGGTATTAGGAAAAGACCCCCAACCTGCTCATGTAAATGATATGTATAGGGGCTC
>CAZJJR010000134.1:14131-14370 GCA_964546365.1 uncultured bacterium
GAAATAGGCGGCTATGCTTGGGACAAAACGGGCAGAATTTGGTATATCACTTTAAGGGATAGATTGCGACCCTGGTCTAATTTTAAGGCAGCAGCCGATCGCACGATCGGAGTAGCCGAATATATCTACGGCGTGAACAGCAAAGAACAAAAAGCCGTTCGTCATGCCTGGGAAAAAGTGGGAGTGCTTTGAAGGATGAAGTAAGAGTTCGCGTTTCTTTATTCGCTAGCCAAAAATGA
>CAZJJR010000134.1:14457-15858 GCA_964546365.1 uncultured bacterium
GTTTTTAACCATTCCAGTAGCGGCTTCAAATTTGCAGGTACGCTTTGTTCGTTTACGACAACTGCGTGTTTGCGATCGCACTCTTCCACAATTAACTTATACTGAAAGCGATCGGGCTGATTATTGTTACCATTTATATTTGATGGTAAATCGAAAAAATCAACAGCCTCGATTAATTGGCGCAACTGATTTGCCTCTTCAGTAGATAAGGTATCAGTATCAAAATTTTTCGCAATACGTATTCCCGCAAAACCGCCAGTACGTTCAAAAGTAATTTGCATAATATTTAGTCATCAGTCATTTGTCAAAAGGTCATTAGCCAAATTCTACAAATGACTAACAACAAATGACAAATGAATAAGAATTCAGCAGTCAGAACTCAGGAGTCAGAATCAATTAATGGGAAATCTTAAAACTAGTCGGACTCTTATTCCATTGAGACCTCTAACTCCTAACTCTTGAATTCTGACTCCTGACTCCTGAATTCTGACTCCTTAAGCCATCACCATTCCACCATCTACGTTAAACACTTGTCCGGTGATATAAGCAGCAGCAGAATCAGCCGCCAAAAAACGAACCATTCCCGCGATTTCCTCTGGTTGACCGTAGCGACCCAAGGGAATATATTTCAAAATGTCGTCTGCTTTCAAATTGCTGGTCATATCTGTAGCAATAAATCCAGGCGCAACCGCATTTACCGTGACATTACGGCTGGCGAGTTCTTTGGCAATAGTTTTGGTAAAACCAATCACTCCAGCTTTAGCGGCGCTATAGTTCGCTTGACCGGGGTTACCCATTTGTCCCGCCACGGAAGAAATGTTAATGATGCGACCGGAACGTTGCTTGAGCATGATTTTACTGGCGGCGCGGGTACAGAGAAACACCCCTGTTAAGTTGAGGTCAATCACGGCTTGCCAATCTTCTGGCTTCATCCGTAATAGCAAGGTGTCGCGAGTAATACCGGCGTTATTAACTAATATGTCAACTCTGCCCCACTTTTCCATGACGGCATTGACCATCGCTTCTACTTGGTCGGTTTTGGAAACATCGGCTTGCAGCGCTACTGCATTACCGCCCGCACCTGTAATTTCTGCTACGACTTCTTCGGCGGCGGTACTGGAACTGGCATAGTTAACGGCGATGTTTGCACCTTCTGTAGCTAAAGCTAAGGCAATGGCGCGACCAATTCCTCTCGAAGCACCCGTAACAATGGCAACTTGTCCGCGCAACCGTTGGTAATTCTCTGGCAATACTTCCACGAAACAATTCCTCTTAATCTTCGTTAAACAGCGAGTAAAACTACTGCGGTAACTATCTTAGGGTGATTCGTACCTAAGTCTGACAAAATTTAGTAAATTGGTAATTAAAATTAAGTCAAGTATTGAATAAAAAAATTGGTAT
>CAZJJR010000135.1:0-15581 GCA_964546365.1 uncultured bacterium
TGGAGCTAATCTGAGTGGTGCTAATTTGAGTGGTACCGATTTGCGGGGTGCTGATTTGCGGGATGCGATCTTTAGAAAAGCAGTTTATTGTCTGCAAACAAAGTTTTCGGAAGGTTTCGATCCAATTAAGGCGGGAGCTTATTTAATCGCTCCAGGTGTATCTCTTTGTGAAGTAAGCTTAATCGGTGCGGATTTGAGCGGGGCAGATTTGAGTGGGGCAGATCTCTCTCAAGCCAATTTAACTGGGTGTGAGATGAAGGAAATAGATTTCAGTAACGCTAACTTGCGGAAGGCTAACCTGGAAAGAGCAAAGTTAGAAAAAGCTGATTTGCGATCGGCAAATTTCACGAAAGTTAATTTAGATCGAGCTAACTTGATGGAAGCTGACTTGAGAAATGCGGATTTAACTAAAGCTAATTTAAGCAGTGCGGATTTGCGGCGAGCGGATTTGCGGGGTGCGGATTTGACGGGAGCTTGTTTGTATCAAGCGAATCTAATGGATGCTGACTTGAGAGGGGTAGATTTAACCAGAGCAGATTTGCGCGGAACAAATTTGAGCGGAGCAGACCTCACGCAAGCAGACTGGACTAGTACGACCTTAGATGGTAGTAATTTGGTCAAAGTTGACTTAGTGAGGACAAACTAAGATTAATTATTTAGAAGCCGCGATCGCATCGAGTCCCACCGATTGCAAAAGCCTTTCCCACAAAGACATTAGCTGGCGCGAGTCTGGGTTAGTTTGCTTTGCTTGCACCATAGTCTGCATCAAGTCATACCAATATCCATTAGCACCGTACCATGCTAGTTGCTCGATAACGGGTTTAGCGGCTAGTTCTCTAGCCAACTCAGGGGATTTTCCCACTCGCTGCACCCAACCTCGAAACACGGGATCGTCTGGTTGTACCGTTTCTTGACAAACAACTACTAAAGACCATTGATAATTTTTACCAACTGCTAGGGGTGATTTGTCATCGGGTAATTGAAAGCTGACAATTCGAGCATTATTATCGATCGGCAAAAAAGCTCTTTCGTAAGACTTGCCAGCTTCATCTCGAAAAGCCAACAAAACTTGCCGCGCCGAAGTTTTAGGCAAGTAAATAAATATAGATGGACGTTCCTGAAAAGTTAATCCATAATTCCGTTTCGGCATTAAAGGTCGAATCGGTTGTTCGTTTGCCGAACATCGCAGTCCATCACGAGAACCCGCACCAGATGTATCTTTTGGCTGTCCGTCTCCTGGTGGAGTAAAACTCTCTTTAAAAGTAATTTGTTCTGATGACACTGTTGTGTCTGCTAATGGCAATTGAGCTAGTGCAGGTAATCCCGAGCTTAATAAGAGATCGATCGCTAAACCAACAGTTAAAGCCTTGAAGCGATAGTTGACTGAACTCATTGTTTTACCGAAGGGAGCATATCGAAAATGGATTTCTCATACTAGCCTGTCGGCAATAACTTTGTCAGCATAAGAAACTGGGAAGTCGGGTTTTGCTGGTGCTTAACCCAAACGGCAAACACCACCAACCAAGCAATATCACTCGAGGTCGATCGTTTTAGCTCAAGTTTCGTCTTCAGCTAGAGTAATTAAAGCATCGTCTAAAGTGAGATTTAGCTGCTTATCCAACTTCGGTACTAAATAGATACCAAAATTCTTATCTTTATTTTTCGCTTCGGAAGTAATTTTTACTCCTATACAAACTTCATCGCGGTACTGTGCAGCGAGTATGCAGTCAGCAAATGTCAAATTCTCTACTTCTTCTTTACAGAAGTAAAGGGATATTGGCTTGATATATACTTCGCTGCCATCTGCTGAGAACAGGTTGCGATAGATAGACATTACATTAGGCTCTTGAGATGCCTGAGCTAAAATTTTAGACACGAATTGATTGGTCAGGAGGAAATCTTTTACGCCTGCTTTAATTACCAAGTCAGTTTCTTGCGAATCAATAATTTCTGCAATTAATTCTGTACTGACTGGCATACCAGTTTCAGCAGTGTAGTCTCTAAAAACTTGCCTCAACTCTAACAATATAGTCAGAGTCTTTGCATCTATTTCTTCAGCGTTGTCACCGGTTCCCGACAAAATTGAGATGCTGTCGTATTGAAATGGTTTGAGTTTTTTTAGCTGCTCAACTGAGTCGAGATCGATTGCTACAGCTTCCATTTTGATATGGGGGTAAGCTCTAGAAAGCTTGTTAAATTTAGTTTGGATATCCTCAGTCAAATCCTCTACAACTAAGTTGACTTCGGATTCTTCTACGAGATATTTAGCATATTCTTTGAGGCTAATTGGAGTTTTGCTATTCCATCCTATGATCAGATGTTTTTCAGGTTTTCGCTCTAAGGTTTTTCGCTCGCCTGCATATTCGGTAATCTTCGGCTTGACTATGGGGTAGGTACTAAACCGAATGGTAGAATCATCTTCTGCTAAAACAACAGCTTGATCGTCTTTAGCTAATTTGTAATCTTTACTTGGTTTAATGGTTATACTGCCATCACCATGTCTTACTCCTAAAGGAATGGCATTCAATAAATGGAATGGCAATTGACCGAATGTGAGAAGCTGCCAACCTGATTTAGGACGATAGAAATAAAATTCATTTCCTTCAAAGCCGACTAGATTGAGATATACTGCTGCTAGTCCTGCATTCCGCGATGTTTGGACTAAAATACGCGCCAAGATGTCTGCTTCGTTAAGGCTAGTCACTGCTCCCGGAACAATGTTTTCGGCAAGGCGGCGGTATTGTTCTGAATGGAGTTCTACTACAATCGCGGGTAAGTTTTCTTCTTCTTCATTAGCTGCCAGTACTGCTAAGATAGCTTTAATTACCCGGGCATCGGATAAGGTTTTTGATTCTTCGGAATCGGAAGGTTTGGCATCATTTAAAACGATCACTGATTTGGCATCTTCGATCCTCACGTTATACAGATCGTTTAAGTTGTTCACCGAACCATTGCGAGTAATCAATCTAGTTGTTTTCATATCTCCGAGATTATTCCGGAGAAAATCATCCATTTCTTCTTTGTCTTCAGAAGATAAAATCACTACTGCCGCATCTTCTTCGGATTCATTAGCGATCGCTAATTCTTGAATAATATCAATAATTCTTTCATTAAACCCTAAGATTAAAGTATGGTTTTTTTCTACTACTAGGCTTTTACCTTTACGCAATGCCAGTAGTTTTGCTTCAAATTCTTGAGTGATGAATGCTACTAAACTGGAAAACAAAACTAAGCCGACAAAAATCGTGACTACCCCCACAAATTTGGCGGCAAAATTAGCGTCATCTCCGGTATCTCTTAGCCCGATTAGCTGAACGAATACTTCCCATGAAAGGTCTGTAGAAGCATCTACGCTTTGATTAGGAAAAAATATTTCGGAACCGTAACGAATTACTGTCATTAGCAAAAAAGCGGCAAAAAATGCTGACAGTAGTGCTAAAAATACTGAAAAGCCTCCTCTCGACATAAAGTTGTCGAATTCATACTGTAAGCGCTTTTGCCAAGATATTTCCGTGCTAGAATATTTGTTGACTTTTTTTTGCAGATTTTCTAGGTAATCCTTAATTATTTTTAATATATTAAATAAAATTTTTGTTAGTAGTTGATTTTTTGGCAAGTTGTTAATTGGCTCGGAAAAATTAGTTACTTCTTGTTTAAGCTCGTTATTGCTCATAATACATAGGTTACACGACAGGGTAATTTGCGCCGATCGCAGCCGATCGAACTACCATAAATTGGAGAGGCCGAACTTTCCATCTTATTTTATTATGCGATCTTTTGGCAAGTAGCAGGTAAAGCCGATCGAGTTTTGCCCTGACTGTTCTGTTTGGCGATCGCGACATCTCAGGGCGGGAAGCTAATTGTTATAAAATATGATTGACAATCATCGCCAATTACCCACTAAAACAAAAGGCGACCAATAATAAGGATGTTTATAATCGTTAGATTTTAATAAATATAGTTGGGCTTGGCGTAGAGCTTCTGCTTTATTTACTCTAGTTTGGGTCAGCAGTCGGTAAAATTCTGCGATCAGCTGAGCGGTCGATCGATCTTGTACCGACCACAGAGTGGCCAGAGTACTCCTAGCGCCAGAACGTATCGCTACTCCTGCCAGTCCTAAAGCTGCACGGTTATCTCCTTTGGCGGTTTGACAAGCACTCAAAACTAATAGTTCGATCGGTTCTTGTCCTTCCCTTCCTCTGAGTAATTGGTCTAAATCTTTGACGTTAATGCGCGAGTCCCAAGTTAATAGAAAAGTGTCTTCGGCTTTTGAGCTAAACTGACCGTGGGTTGCGAGATGAACTACAGAAAAAGGGAGAGTTTCTACTTCTGTTTGGAAATTAGAACGAGTAAAGTTTTGATTGAGTAATACTTGAGCGGGAACGGTTTCGGCAATTTCTTCAATTTCTTTTTCTACTTCCGGTAAAGGAGAAAAACCTTGTCGTGCTTCTACTAAACCTCCTGCTAAAGTTCTTAATTGTTTGGCAGAGAGTGCGCGAGATTCTAAAAGTTGTAAACCGGGAGTTAGAGCAATACTATAACGTTCTATTAAATATTGTTTGCCATCATGAAGTACTGACATTGGCAAACTGCGTAATACTCCATCAAGAACAAATACTAAGGTTTTGATATGCCGATCTGCTAGGCTTGTTTCTGCCGGACGCACTAACCAATCATAAACTTTTTGGGCATAAGGTAACACTTCTGCTGGTAAAAAAACCGGATTTAAAGTTTGGCGCAGTTCTTCAACTACTTTGGTTAATTCGGCTTGAGAAAAGTTAGTTTGATAATGTTTTAATGGTTGTTTGGGAATCGAGAGAATGACATCTAAGCTGTTGTCTAAAATAATCGGATAAATGACGGCTGCTTGGGAATCAATTGCTTCGATCGGTTTCGGTTGATAGTTAAGACAAGCTTCCCGAAAGAAATTTTCTAATTCTGCTAATTGCAATCCTTCGATAACTTCTCTAGAACGTTGCAATTGTTGTTGTTTGGTGCTTTCAGGAAGATTATCTACATTTTGTAAAAGTAATTCGACAAATTGGCGATATACTGGTTCTACTTGTTCGCGGAAGGAAAACTGTACTTCGGGGTTGACGGCAACTAAATCTTGCCGGATATCCTGTAAAGCATTGACGGCGCGATCGTATGCTGCGATCGCATCTGCTATTTTAGCTTGTGCTTTCAAAATTCTACCTTCTTGCCAGTACCAACTAGCGGAAATATCCGTCGCGTTAATTTTCTGTGCTAGCAAAATTGCCTGTTGGGTTAAAGAAAGGGCATCCGACCATTGTTTTGCTTGTTCGTACAAATTCCCTAATTGTCCTAAAGCATAAGACTCTGCTCTGGGATCTGACAATTCTCTGGCTTGTTGAACTGCTTTTGCTAATATTTGTGCCGATTCGCGATCGCCCATTTCCATCAAGCTTTCTGCCAAGTTAATTCGAGCATAAATAACGGCTCGATTGGCAGGCAAATTTGCCAAATCCGCTTGGATTTGTGGCAGCATTTCTCGTGCTTTATTTAGTTCTTTTAACTCAATTAAAAGACTGAGTTTATTTAGTTGAGCTTCCAATTGAATAAGAGAATTAGTTGAAATATTTGTAGTTTGTTGGTAAAAGTCTAATGCTGCTCGAACATCTCCTTTTGCCCTAGCAGTATTACCCAATCTAAATAAAGTTTCTCCTCTATCGAAATTAGAATTAAGTCGTTCGGCAATTGCTAAACTTTCCGATAATACAGATTGAGATTCTTCTAAATCTCCTACTACTTGTAAAGTAACTCCTAAACTCCGCAATCCTCTAGCTTTCAATAAGGAATCAGGTAATAATGCAAGTTCTCGATCAATTTGGGCTAATTTTTTTCGTGCTTGTTGGTAAAGCCCTAAAGTTTGCCAAGCTTGTGCTTGATTAATTTGGCTACTGATGATTCCCGTGGTATCGTTTAGAGAACGATAGCGGTTTTCTGCTTGTTTCCAACTGTCTAAAGCGGCTTCGGCATTTCCGGTATTTAAATAAAGGCTGCCTTGGGTATTCAGGATTTGAGCAGAAAGAAAAGTGTCATTGATTTGGGGGATAAGTTCGATGGCTCGATCGATCGCATTTCGGGCTTTTTCCCACTCTCCTAAATCTTGATAAACGATGCCCAGATAGTTATAGCTTAAAACTTGGTTTGGCAATTCTCTTTGTTGCTCGAATTTTCTGGCTGCTTGTTCCCAAATTTCTGCTGCTTCTGCGAATCTTCCTGTATCGTAAAGTTGTTTGCCTTGTTCTAATAGATTAGTTGAAGGCTGGGAAATAAGATGAGGGGGTGGGGAGATGGGGAGATGGGGGGAAGAGTTTGTTATGAAAAATTTAGTACTATTTATATTAGAAATGGGTTTTAGATTATAAAAAGAAAAAGTATTGTGCGCGATCGCTGGTAAGCCTAATGTTACCAGGAGAAAAATTAGGATTGACAGGATTAAATAGCGATAACGGCTCACGATTATTTAAGATCTCCTCTTATTAATTAGAATTTCAGACAGGGAGTGCAGAGATATTTTGGCGGAATTTTCGCCCGGTTACTGCGTCATTTTTTTGACGGCAGAACAATCGATCGCGCGATTTACGATCGTACCGTTCAATTGAGCGAGATTATCGACTAATTCTACTTGTCCTTGACGATTTAATATCCAGCCTTGAGCTTCTATAATAGACGTTTTCGGATTTGCGATCGCCAAATTATCCCCATTTCTTGCTCTCCCGATATTCGATTCAGTTCTATTTCGCAAATCTTGCATTATTACTTGACCTCTTAATACTTGCCGGGGGTCTTCCGGTAAACCGCCCCGTCCCGTTACTACAAAACGATTGCCACCTTCCGCAGGACATCCAGCAACGATTTGATTAGCAGGATCGGTTAAGTTAGAAGGTAATTCGATTAATCCTTGGGAAGGGTCGATGTCTGGGGTATTGATATTGATAATGCCATCAATTCCCAATCGAGAACTAGCAGAAATATCATTAGTAAGATCGTCAATTTCATCAGCTACTTGTAAGCCGAAAATACTTTGAGCGGTTAAATTAATGTTGCCTCCTTTTCCTTCATAAGCTTGGGCGGTGATGTCGCTATTTTCGGTTGAGAAAGTAACGATAAAAGGAGAATTAATCGTGATGTTGCCACCATCGCCACCCGCCCCAGCTTGTCCGGCGGTGGAAGAGATATTACTGTTATTTCGTAATATTAATAAATCTGCTATGTTGAGGCTGATGTTGCCACCGTTGCCCGATTGAGTAGTAGCTTGAATAGTAGATCGATCGCGTGCTTGTAACCTTCTACCGCTCATCTCTATATTCCCACCAACACCACCATCGCCAGTGGCGGAAGAAGAAATTTGAGAGGCATTATCTAGAACGATCGCATTTTCAGCATTCACCGTCAACGTTCCCCCCTGACCATTAATGGTAGCTGCCGAAATGCGAGAATTATTTTGTAAATTCAGGGAGTTATCAATTGCTAGATTAATGTTACCTTGCGATCCGGATTCGGTTTCCGCACCGATCGCACCATTGTCTAAAGTTAGATCGCTTGTCCGCACTTCCAGATCGCCAGCCTTCGCAGCGCCCCTTGCTTCCACCGATACCCTAGCCCCATTACCCACCATTAGCTGTTGTGTATCAATTTTGATAGCGCCAGCTTCTCCCAAACCACTAGACACCGCTTGCAAACTAGTAGCCCGTCCGCCATCTACTGATTTTCCAATTACTTCTACTTTTTGGGCGTTAATGGTTAATTCTCCCCCGTTTCCGTTGCCTTGGGTGCTAACCGTTATTGCTGCCCCATCTCGTACTGACAAACTGGAAGTAGCAACAGTAACATTTCCCCCGTTTCCCGTTGCGTTTGGTTGAACTGAACTGGCTAAACCACTGGTAAATTTTCCATTCGGTGCTACACCAATTAGCTCGATTTCTCTGGCATTTATTGTCAAGGTTCCCCCATCGCCATTACCAAAGGTAGCCGCACCTATTTGTCCTCCATCTCGCGCTAAAAGGCGATCGGTTTCGATAGTGATGTTCCCTCCTTTACCAATACCGAACTGAACTAAAGCACCGATCGAACTAGGAAATCGACTGTCAACTGTGGTACCGATTACTTCTACTTGCTGGGCTTTGATGGCCAAATTCCCCGCATCCCCATTACCAAATGTATCAACTCTGACTTGTCCTCCTTCTGCGATCGTCAATCGTCCTGTTTCAATACTGACATTGCCACTTTTACCTGTTGCTTCTCGTACCAGTAACGCCGATAAACTACTTGGCCCTGCCAGTGCATCGCCAATTACTTCTACTTCTTGAGCAAATACCTGTAAATTTCCACCATTTCCATTTTTTTCGACATCAACCGAGATTTGGGCTCCATTTAGCACGCTCAATCGATCGGTTTCGATGATTAAATTACCACCAGGCCGATCTGTGGGTGCTTGAGTAACCGATACGGATAAAGCGCTGCCTAAGTCGGGATTGACGGTTGATATGCCAGCTACATTTACTTCCCGTGCTTTTACGGTCAAATTTCCCGCTTCTCCGATGCCTCGGTTTTCCGCAATTACGGCTGCACCATCTCGCACCGCCAAACGCCCTGTTTCAATGTTGAGATTTCCCGCTTTCCCAGTACCTCCAGGTTCGACAAAAGCTGCCAAAGCGCTTACCACAGAAGCATTAGCGCTAGTTCCCACGAGTTCGATATCGCGAGCTTTGACGTTTAAATCTCCCGCAATTCCATCACCGAACACCGCAGTAGCGATGAATGTTCCATCCCGTAGCACTAAGCTAGGACTCTCCACTCGCAAATTACCACTGTTACCCGTTCCTCCTACATCCACTCGGCTGGATATGCCGCTAGTCGATCCCGTGCTATCTTCGCCAGTTAACTCAATGCCAGATGTGGTAATAACGGTTACATCACCTGCGTTGGCTGCCCCCGAAGTACGGGTATCCAAAAGTGCTCCATTACTGAGAAATAGCGATCGCGCACTAACGTTGATATCTCCCCCAGCGATCCCAGGTACATCGCTAAAACTAACACTGGTAATAATGGGCGCGAAATCAGCACCGATTAATTGGATATCGGCATCGGTTTTGAGGGTAATGTTTCCACCTAATAAGCCACCGGAAAAGATGGCAGAATTGGGGGTGAAAATAATGTTATCTTTGGCGATGAATCTTACATCGCCAGCATTACCGCCGAAACTTTTGGTATTGCGATCGAAAGCAGCAGAAACATTTACTGGGCCATTAATGGTAATACTTCCCCTAGAGTCAATATCAACGTTTCCCCCACCAGCCAATCCCGTATTTTGAATGGCTGCTTTGGCGGTATTGTTAATTTGAATGTTGCCACTTAACTTGGGATTTGGTTGATATTGATTGGTTAAAAATACCCGTCCGGCAATGGGAATGTTATTGGCATCTGCAAAGACGATCGAACCGATGTTAATATCTGCACTGGTGGGAGTTCCTGTTTCCGTAAATGGGGTGGTAAACGCCGTTGTACCAGCCCGAATATCGACGGTGGGTTCGGCATTTCCGTTAATCGCGATCGCGCTGCCATCTGATAAAATAATGTTGGCTTCCGTGGGTGAAGAAGTGGGATTGATGGAATTCGCGATCGTATCCGCACCAGCCACCCGAATCGTACCGGGAATCTCCACTTTTCCCCCCGCCAAAATATGCAGAGAAGCGCCTTGATAGGAATCGAAAAACACATCCCCATTTGCCCTAATCACCGGATCTTTGGGACTGGATAAACTACCTAAACTACCATCCAATCTTTCAACGCGAAAATTATTCCCAGCCTGGTAACGAGTATCACCTAAAATGGTGTTAGCACTCCGCAACACCATACTTCCACCGGAAAACAAACCACTATCGGGATGATTTAACGCAAAAATATCAACTGTTTGATTTCCTTGTACTAACAAATTACCGCCTGCTTTAGCAATAAATGGTTGGTGCAAACTATCCCGAATCGTTACTCGATCGCTTGCCAATAAACTGATATTATTTCCAGCATAAAGTTGTCCTTCTAAATTTAATTTGCCGCCTATTAAATTTAAGTCATGCGCTACAACTAAAATTCCTTGATTATTAATTTCACTAGAAGGATTAATCTCTCCATATTGCAAACCGGGAGTTATATTAATTTTTAATATTGATGTTCTAGTAGGGTTTGTCGCACTAAATTGATAACTATTAAAAACTACGCTATTAGCTGTCGTTGCCGTAAATAAACCTTTAATATCTAGCCTCGCCTGGGAACCAAAAATAATCCCGTTCGGATTAATTAAAAACAAGTTAGCGCTACCATTAACACCTAACGTGCCGAATATTCGAGAAACATTATTACCTGTAACGCGAGAGAAGATATTATCTATGCCAGAGGGATTGACAAAATAAACTTGTTGCCCGTTATTAACATTAAATTCTCGAAAACTATGGAAGAGATTGCCATCTCTAATTGCTCCCCCCTCAATTAATTCTCTTCCTCCAGAGGGAGTGACAAAAGAACTCTCTGCACCCAGAGTATTGTCTGGGATAATTTGAGGATAAGCTGTACTGTCAAAATCGGCGATAGTAGAGCTAAAAAATATTACTGTAGCGAGTTTTAATTGTGCGGACAAATTTTGAACAAATAAAGCAAATTTAGGAATTACCGAACTTTTGGAAACCTTAAATTTAGCCATAACAGGATATCAACAATATTTATATACTATTGGCAGAGGTTCGCTAACAACATTTAGTTTATTGTCAGTTGATGAGTATGATTGTGATTACTATACCATTTGCGATCGACATCTGCTACAGCAGCATTTAATTTGGATCTTTAAGCTGATGAGGAAATATGATAGTAGTGAGATGGAAAGATAAAGAAATGCAGACATCCAGAGAATAAGTTAATTTTCATCCTTCAGACTTCAGACTTCATAATTAATCCTGTTCATCCTTGAATCCTTAAATCTCGATCCAAAGATAGATAATAATTGAAAATTTCTTATATCGCCTTACAGATACATTTAGTCTGACAAGTCACTTAAAATAACTTAATATAAGGATCGAGAGGCTATCCCATGACTGATAACCAACAACCCCGACTGGAAGAACAGGTAATCTCTACCGCAGTAGAAATGGGGTTATCCAGTCAGTTAGATAAAGTTGAAGACATTCACGTAAATGTTAACACCAACTTGATAGATGTAGTGCAAGGACACGTCAATTCAGTTTCCATTGCTGCTCAGGGTATGGTAGTGAAAAAAGATATCCGAGTTAAAGAAATGGAAATGCTCACGAATAGCATTGATATTAATCCTTTGAGCGCTATTTTTGGCGAACTTAAACTAGACCAACCTACAGATGCGATCGTTCGTGTCGTATTAACCGAAAAAGATATTAACTCGGCTCTTAAATCAAATTACGTCCGCAGCCAGATGCAAACTCTTGATTTAAATGTGAACGGTCGAACCGTTTCTTTTAAACTGCGAGAAATGGAAGTTAGATTGGCAGATAATGGTCAAATCGAAATCAGCGGAAATACTTGGCTAAAAGAGAAAGACGAGTCTAAATTATTGGGGTTTAGAGCAGCTATTTATCCAGCTACAGATTCCAATCCTATATTGCTTGAATCTTTTCAATGTACCCCCGGACAAAGCATTTCGTTAGATATAACTTGTGCTTTAATGAATAAACTTCAGGAACTTGTTAACTTACCTTACTTTGAATTTGACGGAACAGCTTTTAAAGTGAATAAGCTAGAAGTAAAAGAAGGAGAAATAATTGTATATTTACAATTATATGTAAAAGAAATACCTTCTTTGTAATTGGTGGATTTGATTATTTAGACAATTTACAGCTTTATCTAAAGTGACAAAAAAAGGTACGTTGTTGCGATGAGAGCGCTCTTAAGTAGGGAATAAAGCGTAGCAACATACCTTTTTTATATGAGGAATATATGTAGGGTGCGTTAGCTTTCTTCGTAACGCACCATAAAAATCATGTAGAGATTTACTTCAAAAATCACGGTAATCTAAAGATAGATAATGTAAAATTATTATTCTGCCTAGTTGCAGATTTATTGCCCTAATCTGAGAGCTAAATTTATGAAGTAGTATGTCTCGTTTACAAGTAAAAAAATGACAGCAGCAGAGCCAGGATTAGGGGAACAAGCGCTTAGTAAAGCAGCAGAAATTGGATTAGCCAGTCAGTTAGATGAAGTAGAAAAAATTGAGGTAGATATTCGGACTAATCCGCTACAAATCATGCAGGGAGAGTTGGATTCAGTTGATATCAAAGGCAAGGGAATGGTAATGCAAGGCGATTTGCGTACCCAGGAATTGGATATGCACATCGACAACATTGCGATCGATCCTCTCAAAGCTGCCTTTGGCAACATCGAATTGAAACGCCCCAGCGAAGCCGATGCTCATGTCGTACTGACTGAAGAAGATCTCGATCGCGCTTTTAATTCGGAATTTCTCCGCGAAAAACTGCAAAATTTAAAAGTAAACGTAAACGGCGAACCTAAAACGGTTGACACCCAAAAAGTTGAATTCCGCTTACCCGGCGAAGGCAGAGTTAGTTTGAACGCTACTATCCGCGTTCAAGAAACCGGAGAAACCAAGCAGACTGCTTTTACTGCCGTACCGCGCCAACGGGAAGGGGGAAATCTAGTGTCTTTAGAAGACGTTGAGTATGCCCAACAGCAGGAATTCTCACCAGAATTGACTGAGGCTTTATTGCAAAAATCTAGTGAGTTATTAGATTTACGTAATTTTGAATTAGAAGGTATGTCTCTTCGCCTGAAAGATTTAAACGTGCAACAAGGAAAATTAATGCTGGAAGCTCAAGCTCATGTAGAAAAGTTTCCTTCTTAAAGGGGATGAGCCAAGGATAAAGGATGAAGTATGAAGGATAAAGTTGGAAGGGTGAAGGATGAAGTTTTAAGTAGTTTACTCCATCACCCGATTCCTATTTCTTCAAATCTAAAATTTAAAATCCATAATGGCACGGCAAAATCGTACACCTACGCAAAGTGTGGAAAGGGCAGCAAAACAAGCGGCTGCCCATCCTTGGTTTGAAAGACTGGCAAGATTTGGTATGGCCGCTAAGGGAGTAGTTTATGCTGTAGTCGGGGTTTTGGCTGCCAGGGTAGCATTTGGTGCTGGTGGTAGAACTACCGATTCCCAAGGTGCTCTCGTCACGATTATTAATCAGCCGTTCGGTCAAATTTTACTTTCGTTAATTGCTATAGGCTTAGTAGGCTATGTATTGTGGCGTTTCGTGCAAGCATTTCTCGATCCAGAAAATAAAGGTTCGGATGGAGAAGGAATTGCCAAACGCGGTGGTGATTTTATCAATGGTTTAATATACGGTAGTTTGGCCTTTACTGCGATTAAAATGCTCTTAGGTGCAGCCAAAAATAGCAACCAAAATTCTCCACAAGATTGGACGGCACGCATACTTACACAACCATTCGGTCAGTGGTTGGTAGGAGTTGGGGGAGCGTTTATAATTGGCTATGGTTTCTATGAATTTTACAAAGCTTATAAGGCAAAATTCCGTCAAGAATTTAAATGGCATGAAATGAGTGAAGCGGAGAGAAAATGGACAACTCGTGCTGGTAGATTAGGTTTTTTTGCGCGGGGAATTGTATTTTTAATTATCGGTTTTTTCTTAATCCAAGCGGCACGTTTGTCAGATCCCAGTCAAGCGAGAGGACTGGGAGGAGCGTTAGAAACTCTAGCGCAACAACCTTATGGCCCTTGGTTGTTGGGGATAGTGGCGATCGGTCTGTTGGCTTATGGTATCTTTACGATCGTGCAAGCGCGATATAAGCGAATAATTACTTCGTGAGAGGGACGAATATCTCTAATTCGGCAGATTTTGGACATTTTGTAATTTATCTAGGATTAGAGAAATACGTTCGCTCAAAAAAGTTGGCACTAATGGAAACTTATGACGTTGTAATAATCGGCGCAGGCCATAATGGGTTGGTCTGCGCTGCTTATTTGCTCAAAGCAGGTTATAGCGTTCTTCTACTCGAAAAACGCTCTGTCCCTGGCGGTGCTGCTACTACTGAAGAGGCTTTACCGAAGGAAGCACCCGGTTTTAAGTTTAATCTCTGTGCGATCGATCACGAGTTCATTCATTTAGGCCCAGTGGTCGAAGAGTTAGAGCTAGAAAAGTACGGTTTGGAATATCTTTATTGCGACCCGGTTGTATTTTGTCCTCATCCAGATGGCAAATATTTCTTAGGTCACAAATCGGTAGAAAAAACTTGTGCGGAAATTGCTCGTTATAGCGAGCGCGATGCCAAAAAATATGCAGAATTTACTAATTACTGGCAACGGGTAATCGGCGCGATGATTCCCATGTTTAATGCGCCACCAAAATCAATTGTAGATATCGTTGGCAATTACGATTTTCAAAAGCTGAAAGATTTGTTTTCTGTCATCGGTTCCACTAATAAGACATTAGATTTTATTCGCACCATGTTAACTAGTGCGGAAGATGTTCTTAATGAGTGGTTTGATGAAGAATTTCTCAAAGCACCTTTAGCAAGATTAGCAGCAGAACTGGGTGCGCCGCCTTCCCAAAAAACGATCGCAGTCGGTGCAATTATGATGGCAATGCGTCATAATCCCGGTATGGCAAGACCGCGAGGCGGTACTGGTGCGCTGGTAAAAGCATTAGTTAATTTAGTCACCAGCGAAGGAGGAAAAATCCTCACCGACCAAAAGGTTGAGAAAGTTTTAGTTGATAATGGTAAAGCGGTGGGAGTCAGGGTAGCTGGTGGCAAAGAATACCGAGCTACGAAAGGTGTGATTTCCAATATTGATGCCAAGCGAGTATTTTTGCAATTGATGGATGAAAGCGATGTTGATGCTGCCGATCCCGATTTAAGGGAACGTTTAGATCGTCGCATTGTGAATAACAATGAAACGATTTTGAAGATCGATTTAGCAATGGATGAACCGTTGCGTTTCGTGCATCACGATCATAAAGATGAGTATTTAATTGGCTCTGTTTTAATCGCTGACTCCGTAAGACAAGTGGAAATTGCTCACAGCGATCCTTCTGTTGGTAAAATTCCTTTGGAAGACCCTTCCATGTACCTGGTACAACCAACCATGCTAGACCCTTCAATGGCTCCCGATGGCAAGCATACGGTATGGATCGAGTTTTTTGCTCCTTATTATGTTGCTGGTGAGGAGGGAACTGGTTTAAATGGTACTGGTTGGACGGATGAGTTGAAAAATAAAGTTGCCGATCGCGTAATTGACAAATTAGCAGATTATGCTCCTAATGTGAAGACAGCAACGATCGCTCGTCGGGTGGAAAGTCCAGCGGAATTAGGGGAACGTTTGGGAGCTTATAAAGGTAATTATTACCACGTAGATATGACTCTCGACCAAATGGTATTTTTCCGTCCTTTGCCGGAAATTGCTAATTACAAAACACCGATTGAAGGACTTTTCCTTTCAGGTGCGGGAACTCATCCAGGTGGTTCGATTTCCGGAATGCCGGGACGCAATTGCGCTCGCGTTT